>CAZFKK010000219.1:698-5398 GCA_964519735.1 uncultured Taibaiella sp. | reverse complement strand
TCGTTTGGGGAATGCTCAGCCGTATATGATCACTTGAAGGATTAGGGGCAACACTCCATTCCAGGGGTCCTTCCGGCACAATGGGAATATGGGTAGGAGGTAGCGGACTGCCCACTAAGGGCCTGAGCATTAATGCGCCATCCAGTTGTGACGACTCCCAGACCCCTTCTATGTTGTAATACCTGTGGTTGGCGCCCTTACGGTTTTTATCCAGGGCAATATACAAGGAATCGCTTAAGCCCCCGGCAGGCTGTATGATAGCAATGTAGAAGATGCCGGTGTTGAGCAGGACCGGTTGCTCAAAAGCGTAATGGGTCCAGGCATCATCGGTATTGCCATATTCAGGAAAGAGAAAATCTTCTCTGTAAATTAATTCATCTGTACCTCCGTTCAAACCGATACTCCGATACACGCCTATCGCAAACTCTTTTTGCGCAGCAGAAGGGACCTGGCGTGCAAATTGTATCGCAATACCTCTTAACGTGTCTGGCGTGTACAGGGCATATTCTACTGCGGTCATCCCGGGTGCATTATCCAATAATTTAAGAAAATAAGATTGTTCGGCACTGCCATCATCATAAGCAAAGTAATTATCAAATTCCTGGCGATATACTATAGTATCATTGGCTTTGGCCTCTCCCGGGTAGGAACTGCTGCAATAATATTTGTTCTCGAAGGTCAGCTTTCCGGCAGGATCAAACGTACCGGTATTGTATATAGAGAAAGGAGATGCTATGTGCTCATAAGGAAATACGGTAGTGGTATTGTTGCCTGAGCCCAGGAGGGTACCGGCCGGGAGTACTTTGGCCTGGTATCCCGTGGCCACCTGTTGCGCCGTTGTCCCGTTATTGTATAAGGTGGGGGCATGATTGTTGGCCAGGAAGCCTGATGGATTAGTGCTGAAATGCCGGTAGGGCATAGCCGTGAAATCATTAAGGATGGGAGTAGGCGGGTAGGTAAATGCCATATCCTGGATTGCAGTGTCCCGGATATGCCTGTCTTTATCTATCCTGATATAATCCAGGTGCCAGTGTGCGTTACTGATGCCCATGGTAGCTTTATTTACCCAGCGCAACTGGAAGCCGCTGTTAAAATAGCCGGTATCGGTTATGGGTATCATGACTTGCCGGAATGAGGTAAGGGTGGTGCCTGTAACTGCCCATACTTTTCTCCAGATACCATTGGAGGGTAACAGGAACAGCATCAAAGAATCTGTAGCTTTAGGCGCAAATCCCAGCCCTTTAGGCTGGTATAAGAAACTCAGGTAAACAGAGTCTGAGGGGCTAAAGCCACTTAAGTCGATCGGGACGGAGGTCAGGCTATCGGCATTGACCTGGTTGTAGGAAACCAGGGTGTCATAAGGAACTCCATCCTGGTTCAGCGCATCAAAAGTCGCTACGCCCCTGCTGCGCTGATGCTCAGTCATTGTATTGTTAATGTACACATAACGATCCGTCCATTGTAGCGGGGAAGGGAAGACATCGTCTTGTGTGAAGTCTTCGAAAAAAGGTAAAGTCAGCAGGGTTGGTTTTGCAGGATTTTTTGGCGGAGAAGAAACTAATGCCTTCTTTAATGAATTGTTTTCCAGTAAAGGAGCCAGGTATTCTTGTGCGCTGGCCGGGAAAGAGGCCAGGATAAAGATGAGAAGGGCAGCAGATTTCATAAAATACATTATCTTTTAGAAAATTTAAACAGTTCTTATATCCTTGTATCCACGGGGCAAATATACTTCTTCCATTTTCGACCCGGCGTCTTCTCGTTAAAATAAATCAAGGGGGCATGCGTTTTCTATACAACGCAAAGGAGTACAATGATATTTTGCTCAAAATTCCGGTACCCTAAAGAAAAGTTCAAAATTGAACATTATCGATAAGACTTACCTTTGCCCCATGCATTATCTGTCTGCCGAAAACCTGACCAAAGGTTATACTGAGAAGTCTTTATTTGAACGCATCTCCTTTCATATCAGTGAAGGCGATAAAATCGCTCTTGTTGCCGTTAATGGCGCAGGAAAGTCCACATTGCTGAACATTATGTATGGCCGCGAAGTACCTGATGAGGGAACGCTCTGGATCCATAAGGATGTAAAAGTAGTGTTACTGGATCAGAACCCTTTAATACACGAGAAACGTAGTATCCTGGAAAATATTTTTGATCATGACCATCCGGCGTTATTGGCCATAAAACGTTATGAATCGCTGACAGAATCCGGGGAAGATCCGGACCCGGTAGCCCTGGCTGAAGCGATCCAGGATATGGATGAGCTGAATGCCTGGCATTTTGAGGCAAAGGTAAAAGAAATATTAGGCCGCCTGAATATCCACCATCTGGACCAGGAGGCAGGCAGCCTTTCCGGGGGACAGAAGAAACGGATTGCATTGGCAAAGGTGTTGATCGATATGGACTTCGAGCATCGTCATACCCTGTTGATTATGGATGAGCCGACCAACCACCTGGATGTACAAATGATTGAGTGGCTGGAACATTACCTGGGCCAGGAACATGTAACCTTATTGCTGGTCACCCATGATCGCTATTTCCTGGATAATGTATGTAATGAAATTATGGAATTGGATAATGGCCAGGTTTATATCACCAAAGGTAATTACGAGAAATTTATTGAACAAAAGGCCGCACGAATAGAAAATGAGCAGGCTAATGTGGACAAGGCCCGGAACCGCTACAGGAAAGAGCTGGAATGGATGCGGAAGCAACCCAAAGCAAGGACTACCAAATCCAAATCCCGGCAGGACGCCTTTTATGTATGGAAGGAAAAAGCGGCCAAAAAACTGAAAGATGCGGAGTTGGATTTGCAGGTGAAAATGACCCGCCTTGGGGGTAAGGTATTGGAATTGAAAAAGGTATATAAATCTTATGGGGATACTGTTATCCTTAAAGGATTTGATTATACCTTCAAACGTGGTGAAAGAGTAGGGGTGGTGGGAAAAAATGGTGTCGGCAAATCTACTTTTATCAATATGCTCTTAGGCAAGGAGCCGGCTGATAGTGGTAAGATAAATGTTGGGGATACGATTGTATTTGGTGATTTCTCTCAGGATGGCTTATTGATAGAAGAGGATATGCGCATCATTGAATATGTAAAAAACATTGCAGAGTTTTTTCCGCTTGCTGACGGTTCCAAAGTAAGTGCCGCCCAGTTTCTGCAACGTTTCCTGTTTCCTCCGGATAAGCAATATACCTATATTTCCAAATTGAGTGGGGGAGAAAAGAAGCGGCTGCAGCTTTTGTCTATACTTTTTCGCAACCCTAATTTCCTGGTACTGGATGAGCCGACCAATGACCTGGATTTACCCACGCTGGATATCCTGGAAGAGTTTTTACTGGAGTTTCAGGGTTGCGTCATTATTGTATCACATGACCGTTACTTCATGGATAAGCTGGTAGATCATTTATTTGTGTTTGAAGGTGAGGGTGTGATCCGGGATTTCCCCGGCAATTATGCGCAATACAGGGAGATGGCCAGGGAAGAAGAACGGTATGCCGCCCTTAAGGAAACCTTGCCGGAGCAAGAAGAGGAAGGCGTGCCGGCCAGTAAGACTACGGTGGAAAATGCGCCTGCCCGTAAGTTATCCTTTAAGGAAAAGCGGGAGCTGGAACAATTGGAACAGGAACTGCCGTCCTTAGAAAAGGAAAAGGCCAAACTGGAAGAAGAGATGAGCAGCGGCAGCCTGAGCTTTGATGCCCTGCAGGAAAAAGGCCGCAGGGTTGCTGAAATAGTGTCCTTACAGGAAGAAAAGGAAATGCGCTGGCTCGAACTCCATGAAATACAGGCATAAGTGGTGTATAAGGCCCTTGTGACACTGGTAGAAAAAATTATTGGACCAAACCCAATATCAGTGCCTGTTTGGTTAATTCCGCTACATTTTTTACATTCATTTTGGAAAGGATCCTGGCCCGGTAATTTTCTATTGTATAATAACTTAAATGCAACTGTTCCGCAATTTCCCTGCTTGTTGTACCATTAACTATATACTGTAGAATTCCTTTTTCTCTCGCGGTCAGGTTATAATTAGCCGGACCGTTTTTCATACGTTCCAGTTCTTTTATCTTATGCTCAATCGCAGGGTCAATATAAGTACGCCCATTGGCAACCGTTTCAATAGCATGGAGTAAGGCAGAGGGTTGTGCCGTTTTAAGTATGTAACCATGAACTCCATGCTGAAGCATTGTGTTCACATACATGGCATTATCAAAATTAGTTAATACCAAAATATTAATGATCGGATGATGCTTTAAAATAAAAGGAACGATTTCATCTCCTGTTTTACCAGGCATTTGAATGTCCAGCAACAAGACATCTGGTATAGTGTCCGCACCCGTTGTAAGGCCGGTTAATAGTTTAGTGCCATCCTGGTAGGTATTGAGCACATTAATATGATCATAGCCAGCCATCAAGTTAACAAGGCCATTAATAATCATCGGATGGTCGTCTGCAATAGAAATTCTGATCTTCTTCATGTTGAAAATGCCATTTTTACATTGTTGTCATCCAGGATGATGCTGATTGCGGTGCCCCTTCCCGGTTCGGTATCAATTATAATTTGTCCGTCTAGCGCCTGAACCCTATAGCGAAGGTTTTGCAGGCCGAAACCTCCTTTTTCCTGCATATCCGGATCAAATCCACAACCATCATCTTCTACAAATATATGTATTTTTTCTTCCTCATGCCGAATGTGGAT
>CAZFKK010000219.1:0-688 GCA_964519735.1 uncultured Taibaiella sp. | reverse complement strand
AGTTCCTGGACCATGCGAAAAAGCATTAACTCAAAATCTTTGGCCAGCGGCTGGTCAATGCCGCTGATGCGGAGGTTAATGGTTAGCTGTCCTCCGGCGTTAATATGGCTGCACCATTGTTGCAGGGCATCCGTGAGGCTATGGGTAACAAGCATACCCGGCATAAGATTGTGCGCTGTTTTACGCACCTCATCCGAAGTGTCTTCCAGCATATGTATTAATGTGGACAACTCCCCCGGTCCATATACCGATTCATAACGCTGCTGAATGGCACTGAAGTTCATTTTAACAGCGGCCAACATCCCCCCGATGCCATCATGTAATTCCCTGGCAATACGTTTCCTTTCCTTCTCTTCTCCCTCAATTATGGCATGAAGATGGGATATCTTGTTTTCTGCCTCCAAAAACCGGATGCGGTTAAGCTGCTTTTGCTTCAGGCTCCGGTAAAAAATAATGCTAAGCACTGTAATTAACACTATTCCTGCAATAATCACACCCAATAGAAAGTTCTTACGCACAATATTTCGCTCCTGCCGTTCCAGCTTCAATGTACTTTCGGTAATAAGCCGATCTTTCTCCGCACTGCTATACCTGGCTTCAAGTTCATAAAGGGCTTTATTATTTCCGATAGCCATCAGGCTGTCTTTTAAGATTGCATAGGGCCCCAAATAATCAATAGCTTCTGCAT
>CAZFKK010000218.1:0-5413 GCA_964519735.1 uncultured Taibaiella sp. | reverse complement strand
CGTGTTCGGGACTTACACCCTAGAGTAAATATACATGCCTGACACACAAAAAGAGCAGGTACGATCATTTCCGGCCGCATCTTCATTGCAATAAACAATCAGAAATGATCTATTTTTCCCACATATCCATTTCCATGTTGTATATCTTCTCCATATCCCTTTGCGCCTCTTCTAAACCCCGTAACCCTGCATCATACTTCCTTTTAGTCGGATTATTAGCACTGTTACGTATAACATAACTATCAAAATAACGATTATCAAAATAATCAGACCAGGATATCCGGTTGATATCGTTCAAGGGGTTATACACCTCATAATTGGCCAGTATTTTCCTGAGATCAGGGTAATACAACCAGAAAAGGGCCAGAGATCCCCGGAAATTACCGCCTTCGTCATACCTGTCCACAAGCGGGGCGATACCGATGATACGCACCACCATTCTGCCCGCGTTACGGTCAAACAGCCAGTCTTCTTTGATCTGGTATTTGGATACGGAGTTGACGTTAAATTCTGTTTCCACCCTTGTCCATTGCTCTTCCAGGGTTATAGGATCTATCACCAGTTCAGAATCCACAGAACCTCCTAAAGAACGTTCGATAGCTTCCAGGTCCATAGGCGTCGTGAACGCATCATCCAGGGGGTTATAGGCAGCTATTTTGCCCTTTTTTACCGCATCGATCAGGATTTCTATAAATGCTCCGCCGCCGGTGTACTCATCCCCTTCATAGATAAAAGGCTGATTTTTCTTTTGCTTCACATCGATCTGCTGCCATACCCTACGCTTCCAGGCCACATCCACTTCCCTGATGCTGTACATATCTACAGCCTTATTTATATGAGGTACCCTATCAATCACACCATCTTTCACCAAAGATGGTTTCCAACCCTCCCTGACCGCATGATCACTACCATTATCAGCCTGTTGCGCCTGATCTGTCATCATTGGATTCTGGGCAAACACCATACCGCCCAATAAAAGAGCGCCTAGTGTACCATTAAATTTATTCAGGATATTCATGCTCCTTATATGTTTAAATATTAATTCAAAGTAAGTGTTACAGAATTGATGGTTTGTACTCTTCCGTCCGGTCCTTTAACCCGGATATTCTCAAATATCCATTTATCACCCGGGCGGGAACGATCCATATACCCTTTTAATGTAGGGTTAAATACCGCAGTTTTATTTTCTGCTTCACCATATTCGCCGGCGCCACTACGGGGCATGTAGGCAAAGCGGAAGTCAATCACCTCAAACTTGGTTTCAAAATCAAAATTTTCCAGGCGGGCAATCAGTCCCCGTTGTGCTTTTGCTTTAGCGGTTTCCACGCGGCCTGACTTATAGTTACCTACCACAGCTTCCGGTGCGGGAATGTATTTGACCCTGATCTTATCACCACCTACTTTGACCGTTTCCCCGGTACGGGCACGGGCATTGATCGCATATTCAATCGTACCTTGTTTGGTTACGGAAGCTTCATATTTACCCTTACCGGTTGATTTCAGATCCGCGCCGGGCATGCTCAGGGATACATCCTCGATATTGTAACCGGAGGCAGACAAAGTGATCGGGTTGGGCACCCCTATATACATCACCATCATCTTATCCAGCTGCAGGGATGCTCCGGCCGTTCCTACCATATATTCGAACTTGTAGGGATAGCTTTCCGGTGCACCGCCTTTCTCAATAGTGATCACCCCGTTAACCGTTTTGACGCCAGCTCCCGAAGCTCTGAACTTCAGGGTACCGACCCCTTCTTTTACCTGTACGGGACCGGCCGTAGAAGAAATTTTAGGTACAGCCGTTTTGTTGTAAGCTGCCAGCATTACCGTAGCTTCAATTTCCTGGCCTTCCAGTGCATAGCTCGTTTTAGGTACGGCAATTGCAGCCAATGCATCAAATTTATAGTCATCCGCATGCACCTGCGACAGTAAATATTCCAGCACCATAGATTCAGAGTTTTTCACGTCATTCTGAAACTTGGACATCATGGCTATAGCAGCCACCACCGGGATATTATTAAACGTTCCCCTGGACCAGTCGCCTTTTGGATTTTCATCTGTTTTAGGCAGGTCCGTGATCTGAAGGGGTATCTGTGTTTTCATCGCGTTTCTTACTTCCGGCTTTTCTACTCTTTCCAGAAGATAGTTTACATATTGATGCATCCGCTCCTTCAATTCAGCGCCCTTGCCATTATCTACAAATAACTTGGTAGGGGTATTTATATCATCAATACTTTTCACCTGCTCTACGCCATTCACCAGCTCCACGCCACCCGACTGCATAATAACACTGTCTTTCAGGCTTTGCAGGTAGCCAAACAATTCTTCAGAAGCGGCTCTGATCATTTTAGCCTTATCATTAAAAGGTTTTACCTTTTCACGGTCAGCCGACTGCTCCGCAGCATCAAAAGTTTCATAAAACTTGAGATTTTTGTCCGTAATAGAACTATTGGACCGTTCAATACTGGTGTTGATCGTAGTGAATGCAGTTAATACTTCTTTGGTTATATTCAGGGCAAGCATGGCAGTCAACACCAGGTACATCAGGTTGATCATTAGCTGCCGCGGCTCTTTGGGTAAGGACATCCTTAGGATTTTTCTTTAGTTAAAAACATTTTTGAAATAACGCCCGCTTATTGCAATACAATAAAGTAACTGCAATAAAAGGCATCGGCCAATTGTCTCTTAAAACTTTAACGACCCTGCATTGCACTCAGCATATTGCCATAGATATTATTCAGGGAAGCAAGGTTCTTCGAGAGTATAGCGATCTGCTCTTTGGCCGCAACGGCATCATTAGCGCTGGATGCCATAGCATCTGAAGCGTTAACCAGGTTGCCATAGAATTTATTCATCGCTTTCAGGTGATTATTGGCAGCCCCCAGGAAAGTATCTTTCATTTGCCCCAGGGCAGTTGCCGCATCTCTTGCACTTTGAGAATAAGAACCTGTCGCGGCAGTAACGTCTGTGATATCCTTCATCTGCTCTACGGTTTGCCCAAAACGTTGAAAATTTTCGTTTAACCGCTTCAGGTTAGGCGTATTGATATTCGCTTCTTCCATCATCTTATCCAGGGATAAGGTGGCAGAGGTGTTAGAAGCGCCGCCGATAGATGTGGTAGGCGGTTTAAATTTAATACCTGTTTTGTAAGCTTCTACGTGCGGATTTTCATCCAGGTTAGGGTAATAGCGTTCCCAGTAGTAATCTTTGTGCGGGGGTAAAATACCCAGCAGGCAAAAGATGAAGGCTTCCGTAACCATACCGATGGTTAACATCATGGTAGCACCTTCCCAGTGGTTTATTTTAAACAACGCTCCTAACAGAACCACACCAGCGCCTACACCAATAATCATATTCTTAATGTATTTGCCTTGCTTAGTTTCAAAAAACAAAGAAATTGAGCCCATTTTTATTTTTTTTTACGAATTTAAGTTTTTAATGTAACGCGATTTATTATTCTTTTATTATCTCCCCTTATTAGGCTCATTTAACAAAGCAGGGTATGCCTGGTCTATCATGCAACGGAAGCCGATATAAGCTTTAGCGGTATCCGCATATTCATAATCCCGGTTACTCACGTTCAGGAACGGAGCCGGATCACGCCAGCTGCCGCCTTTTACCACCTTGCGGCGTTGCCATGCAGGATCGTTTTCCCCGATGCGTCCGCCAATATCCGGGTTGATGTCGGAAAGCACATTCGTGTTGTACGCATCAGCAAAGTAAGTAGAACGTGTCCATTCGGCTACGTTGCCGGACATGTTATAAAGACCGTAGTCATTAGGCCAGTAAGCATTAGCGCGTACTGTATATAAGCCTCCATCGGCAGAATAGTCCCCGCGGTCAGGTTTAAAGTTAGCCAGGTAACATCCTTTTTGATTGAGCGTATAAGGTCCGCCCCAGGGATAAGGAGACAATTGGCGGCCACCCCTTGCTGCCCATTCCCACTCGGTTTCACTGGGTAAGGTAAAGGCGCCTTCAAAATAAAGTTTACGTTTTTCGCGGTCCGCTCTCCAGAGGTTGGTTCTCCAGTCACAAAAAGCAAGCGCCTGGAAATAATTAACACCCACTACAGGATATTCATTAAAAGAAGGGAACCAGTTGTACTGGCGGGCCATAGGCTCATTGTTAGAATAAGCGAACTGGCGCATCCACACCAGGGTATCCGGATAAGCTTGTATGGGCCTGTCTATGATAAAGCTTGATTTAGGCTGTGTAGGATTCTGTGCATTAGCTTCATAATCATAATATTTCATATGATAAACCAGCTTAGAAGCATCAATTTCCTTTTTACCGGTAGGGGATTGGCTGGCGTCCAGGTACATGCCCATCAACTGATCCTGTACGTCCGCATCATTCCATTTGATACGGGCCGCCCAGTCAATTTGTTGCGTACCATCATCATTATCCTTGTAGTCTCCCAGGGTAACATGTGCGATAGAGTCCCGCACCCAGGAGGTAAACTGGCGATATTCCGCATTGGTAATTTCCGTTGCATCCATATAGAAACCCATAATGTTAAAGGTACGTACGGGTGCATCTAAAGAATTCCGGATATCCTGGTCACTGTAGCCGGATTTTAAGACGCCGGATGGGATAAAGACCATACCGACCGGAGCAGGTGGCTTGTAATTCAATCTGTTTGAATAGTCGCCCACTACCTGACCTTGCGATGTAGGCTGGCCGCAACTTGCAGCGAACATAGCCATAGCCACTGTGGCAATACCCAGGGAGAATTGTTTCATCTGTGTTTGTTTTGTCATTGTTATTGCTAACATATATTGTACGTGTAAAGGGAAGCTGACCAGAACCAGTCCTTCACTACCACTGTGTTCACTATATGTTCTGTTTCGTTCTTATAAAAAAAAGATGATCCTGATAAAATTTTCCGAAAGATAAATAATGTTTCCACAAATCAATCTTTCTTCCTATAAAAATTAAAGTTTTCCTTACTTCCTACCCAACCTTTTCGCCGATATACCTTTCTTGTTTCTATAAAATTACCCGTTAAACAGGTTACTGTTGCTTCGCCGGAGGGGCCATTTATCCGTTAAAAGGAGAGCTGGCTTTTCCAATGCTATCATTACCCAAATTTTACATTGGGTCACAATATTCAAATAAATTTTTGAAAATGCAACAATAATGCCCATTTTTTTTCAATTCCCCCGGCAAGCTTCTTCCCCCTGGCTTTCCTAAAACTCAGGAGCCGGAGCCGGAATATTTCCAAATTCTATGCTAAAAAAAGGATTTTCGCTAAAAACGGGAGGCTAAATAAAGAATTTTTTCTTTTTAAAACAACTGTTGTCCGCATTTTATTTTATGTAATTATAATTTCAGGCCGGATATACATTGTTCCTATACTATTTCCAGCGCTCCGATATCCCTTACCGGTGCCTTGCAGCTAAAGTGCTCGCAT
>CAZFKK010000217.1:0-5472 GCA_964519735.1 uncultured Taibaiella sp. | reverse complement strand
CATGGATATTGCGGAAGACCGCGGGCGCTTCAGCGATTTACTAAAGGAGTTAAATATTCCTTATCCTAATTACGGTACCGCCTATTCTACCGATGACGCTATAGAAGTAGCCAATGAAGTGGGTTACCCGGTATTGGTTCGCCCCTCTTATGTGCTTGGCGGCCAAAGGATGCGTATCGTGATCAATGATGATGAACTCGAAAAAAGTGTTTTAAGCCTACTCAAACATCTGCCCGGGAATAAAATCCTCATCGACCATTTCCTGGACCGTTGCCAGGAAGCGGAGATTGATGCCATTTGTGATGGAGATGAGGTACACATCATGGGCATTATGGAACATATTGAGCCGGCAGGCATTCACAGTGGAGACAGCCATTCTGTATTACCTGTATTCAACCTGGGTAAACTGGAAGTGGAAGAAATGGTGGATATTGCCAAAAAAATCGCCTTCAAACTAGATATCCGCGGATTAATCAATATCCAGTTTGCCATTAAAGATGGCAAGGTTTTTGTCATAGAAGCCAATCCGCGCGCCAGCCGGACCACCCCTTTCATCGCTAAGGCCTATGGAGTACCTTTCCTGAATATCGCCACGCAGATCATGCTGGGAGAAAAGAAACTGAAAGATTTTAATATCGATAAGAAACTGGAAGGCTATGCGGTAAAAGAACCGGTCTTCAGCTTCAATAAATTTCCCAATGTCAATAAAGAGCTGGGACCTGAAATGAAAAGTACCGGTGAGGCCATCCGCTTCATTAAAGACTTGCGCGACCCCTGGTTCCGTACCTTATATAAAGAAAGAAGTATGCACCTGAGCAAATAAAAGTCAGCACTCTCTTTGGGTCATTTTAATTCCTGACCCAAAGAGAGTTCCGCTTTTTCCGACAAGGGAAAAACAGCTTGCCGGCTTTGCTCCTGCACCCGGTCTGTAAAAAGAATTCCATTCAAATGATCCGTCTCGTGTTGAAAAATGACCGCTGTAAAGTCTTCTATTATTTCTTCTGCCCGGTTGCCTTCCTTATCCATATAGGCCAGTTTTATCGTGTAGGATCTCCTTACTTCAGACCGGGCATCGGGTATAGAAAGACACCCTTCCCATCCCGTACGCAATAAAACGGAACGCCAGGTAATTTCAGGATTAATGTATAGTTCAAAAGGCTGCCCCTCTTTATCAAAGCGTTGCACCCATATTACATTCCGGTTGATACCTACCTGTGGCGCTGCTATTCCTACGCCGGGATTAGCCGTATCCCGCATAGCAAGATACATGCGCTGCGCCAGCAATGGTAATAAGGGATCATTCGGGTCAATATCAAGGGAGGAAGACCGGAGAATTTTGGCATCTGCCGCATCTGTTACCTGCAAGATCCGAAGCATAGCAGTCGTATCTCCCGACAAAATCAACTGCCGCTCCCGGGGCTCAAAAGTCTGGGCCCGGACAGCATCTCCCCCTATCAAAAATAACATCAAAAGAAGTAGTCTATTCATTTTTCTCATATGGTAAAAATAAGGATAAATCTATAAACCAGGAAGTACAAAGTTAAATGAACCCACAAAAAAAAGAGGCTGTCCCGGAAATAGGAGACAACCTCTTTTTCAATTATTCCGCAAGGAACCCCTATCTTACTTCAGGGCAGGGGTTTCAAAAGTACTATAGAAATAAGGAGTCTTAGCCTCAAATTCAGCGCTGCAGGTATCTACCATTTTAAAAACACGGGTAATTCCTGCTGCCTTACGCGCTTCATAAACCTCTTCAGGGGTACAATCCTTTACCAGTTCTGAGATCTGCTCATCGCTAAAGCCCATTTGTTTGGCTTCCCGGAGCAATTCCAATGGCATTTTATCAAGATGTGCATAACCCTGTATTTTTTGTTCCAGGGTAACTATATCCTGGATCTGGTAGAGGAACCAGCGATCGATCTGGGTCAGCTCCCGGATGGTCTTTATAGAAATACCCGCGATCATCGCTTCTTTAATCCGGAACACCCGGTCCCATGTCGGACGCTTCAGGTAATCCATCAATTCTTCAGGACGCATCTGGCTCCGGCTGATAGAAACCAGCCCTGTGGCGTTATTTTCCAGGCTTTGACAGGCTTTTTGTAAAGCTTCGGGGAAAGTCCGGCCGATCGCCATGACTTCACCTACGGATTTCATCTGCAATCCCAGGGTATCATCCGCCCCTTTGAATTTATCGAAATTCCAACGGGGCATTTTTACAATAACATAATCCAGTGCCGGCTCAAAATAAGCAGAGGTAGTCTCGGTAATCTGGTTTTTTAACTCATCCAGGAAATAGCCTACTGCAAGTTTAGCGGCAATCTTGGCAATGGGATAGCCCGTAGCCTTGGAAGCCAGCGCCGAGGAACGGCTCACCCGCGGGTTAATTTCAATGGCAATAATCTCCTCCGTATCCGGGTTCAGCGCAAACTGTACATTACAGCCCCCGGCAAAATTGCCCAGGTCACGCATCATATTTATAGCCGTATTCCGCATCAACTGGTACGCTGTATCGCTAAGCGTCATTGCCGGCGCTACCGTAATGCTGTCCCCTGTATGGATACCCATAGGGTCGAAATTTTCTACGGTACAGATGATCACTACGTTATCATTGGCATCCCGTAATAATTCCAGCTCAAATTCCTTCCATCCCAATACTGCTTTTTCCACCAATACTTCATGAATGGGGGAAGCTTTCAGCCCTGCTTCCAACGCAGCTTCCAGCTCATCCTTGGACTTAACGAAACCGCCGCCACTGCCTCCCAGTGTGAAAGAGGGGCGTATGACCAGGGGAATACCGATTTCCTGGGCAAACTCCTTACCTTCCAGCAGGGAATTGGCCACCCGTGCAGGTGCCACGGGAACACCCATTTCCAGCATCCAGTTCCGGAACAATTCCCGGTCCTCTGCTTTATCAATAGCTTTAATATCGACGCCGATCAAACGAACATTGTATTTTTCCCAGAGCCCCAGCTCCTCAGCTTCTTTAGCCAGGTTCAAGGCTGTCTGCCCACCCATCGTAGGCAATACCGCATCAATATCCGATTCCTGGAGGATCTGCTCAATGCTCTCCGCGGTCAGCGGCAACAAATAAACCTTGTCCGCTACAATCGGATCCGTCATGATGGTAGCCGGGTTGGAATTAACCAGGGTTACTTTTATTCCCTCTTCCCGTAAACTACGGGCAGCCTGGGAGCCGGAATAGTCAAATTCGCAGGCTTGGCCGATAACAATGGGGCCGGAACCAATAATGAGAACAGATTTAATCGAAGTATCTAAAGGCATGATTATAAATAAAAAATGAAATACTAAAAACTTTCCCCATCAAAAACCGCCTGTCATCCGGGATGCAAATGTAAAAAAAAGTGGATAAACCTGGCGGTTTATTTATACGGAGGTATCTCTAAAGCAGTATATACTCAGCTACCTGCTGTTCTGTTGCCAATAATGTAAAGAAAGCTATTCAAGGCTCAAAATCATAAGTTAAATAAACTTGCTCCTAAGCTAATCCAGAATCAGTCAATAGCCAAAGCCAGGGTGGCTATACTGATGCGCGCGCAACCGGCCTGTAATAAAGCCCGGGCACAGGATTCCAAAGTGGCGCCGGTGGTCAGTACATCATCCACCAGGAGAAGATGTTTACCGGCCACCTGGCCCGGTCTTTTGACCCCAAAAGCACCGCTGACATTCACGATCCGCTCCCTTCTGGACTTATGGGTTTGAGATTCGGTATGCCTGCTGCGCAGCAGCACCCGGTCAAAAACAGGCTTCTGCCATGCTGCCGCCATACTTTCCGCGATAATAGCCGCTTGGTTATACCCGCGATGGTACCGCCTTTTTCGATGTAAAGGCACAGGAACCAGGGCATCCACCCGGGTAAAGCCGGGAAGGGACGACAACTCTGCTGCAAATAACTGCCCCAGGAAGCGTCCTATATCCTTTTGATTTTTATATTTGAAGCTATGCATCAGTTGCTGCACTACCCCTTCTTTTGTAAAATACAGGAAGGAGCTGGCCGCTTCCAGGGGAATCCTGCCCACGAAATGCTGGGCGGCACGATTGTATTCCTGGTGATGAAATCGGGTATAAGGCAATTGCAGGACACAACCCAGGCATAACACCTCCTCAGCAAGTACCAGCGGGATACCACAGGCAACACATCCCTGCGGATAAAATAGCTGGACCAGTCCTCCCCCGATATCTTTCAGAAAATGCAGCGCGTTCATGCCTTTGCTTTAAGTTAAAGATACACAATTCTCTTACTGCCTTTGTGGAAATTGCCAATGGAAAGCATCTTAAATTTGTTTTACTTTGTATTCCTTCCCTAAAGATAAATAAAAAATGATGCGTCGACACCTTCTTATTGCCTGCCTGTTCCTCGTAAATTTGATCTCCCCCACCTGGGCCCAAAACAATAAAATGGATAATTCTTACCAACAGCAATGGAAACAGGCTGATTCTTTAAAAAATAAAGGATTGCCTCAATCTGCCTCCAAAATAGTAGAAGACCTACTGAAAGATGCATTCAATAAAAAGAACACGCCCCAGGTGATCAAAGCGCAGCTTTTCCTGATGAGCACTTTATATGACCGTGAGGAAAATGCAACGATACGGAATATTAAAAGTGCGGAAACCTATGCAGCCCAAACTTCCGGTGCCGAGAAAGCTATATGGCAAAGTATCGCGGCGCAATTATACTGGCAATATTTCCAGAATAACCGCTGGAACTTGTACCAGCGCACCACCCTGGAACAAACCCTATCCGAAGATATTGCTACCTGGGATGCCGCCGCCTTTTTCAAAAAGACAGGCTCACTGTACCAGGCCTCACTTGCAGAAAGAGAAGTGCTCAAAAACATTCCTGTAGCACAGTATGCCCCCATTATCCTTGAAGGGAAAAACACACGCCACCTGCGGGCGACACTCTACGACTTCCTGGCTTTTCGTGCCCTGGCCTTTTTTGAGCATGATGAAAAAGACATCATCAATCCCAGCTACCAGTTTCAAATGGAGGGATCTTTATGGTTTGATCCTGCAGCGCAATTCAGTACGGTGAAAGTAAAGCCCCGGGATGCTACTGCGTTACATTTTCAAGCCTTAAGGCTGTACCAGGATATCATTGGCCTGCATCTCCAGGATGATCAGCCGGATGCCCTGGTGGATGCAGACCTGCAACGCCTGGAATTTGTCCGTAAAAACTCGGTACATCCGGATAAAGACAGTTTATACCTAGCCGCCTTACGCCACCTGGAGAACAAATACCGGAGCCGGAGTATAGCCGCTGAAATAAGCTATCGTATTGCCGCCCAAGAAGCGGGAAATACCGGTAATTATACTTTGGAACCCGGCATAAACCCGCATCAACGGAACAGGAACCTGCCTGCTATCAAAAGAAAACTGGAAAGCATTATGGCGCAATACCCGGATACGGAAGGCGCCATCCATGCCCACAATTTGCTGGAGCAACTACAGACA
>CAZFKK010000216.1:0-5473 GCA_964519735.1 uncultured Taibaiella sp. | reverse complement strand
CTCCTATAGGTGCCGGATGTATTACCGCCGCTATAGGTAGCGAACACGACTTCAGGATCTATGATCAAAGCATAACTCCTGTCATAGTCACCCTTCAGTTCATAACGAAGCTCATTATGCTGCAATCGATATTCGGCCTGGACGAAAACAGTATCCCCTGCAATAACCTGGTACACCACCGGTTTATACTCCACAACTTTATCAAATCCTACATCTATGATTAGATGTCCCTGCTTATCCAGCCGGGGGGTAGTCCCTTCATACCGTAACCGGACCTTTTCATAATCTCCTCCGGGATGAACGACCCAGTCGTACTTGAGGCCACCTGAACGAACTGTAGTCATCAAGTCAACCTCCGGATACACGTCACGATGTAATAACTGGCCAAAAACAGGCACTCTGCTCCGCCAGGAATTCGGATCATTACCTAAAAAATAATTATGGTAATAGGACTGCGGCTGCATTTCTTCTATAGCGTTAACCTCCCCGGCCCCCACGAATCGAACCCTGTAAGCATAGGCATTCACGCGGTAAACCGAATCGTCAATTTTTATTCCCTGCTGCAATATAGCGTTCAAGGAGTCTTCCTGCCCATGCAAGGCCCTGACCCCTGCCGCATCAATGTGTACATAAGACCAGCCCTCATCCGTATAAAAAAAAGTAGTATTGCCCTGTTGGTATTTATACAATACCTCCGGCTCCCACTGCCCCTGGTTGACGACAAAGCCCGAGGCTATATCAGCAGAGAAACCTTTATCCAACGGGGCATGGGCCAATAGGCCCATGCTGTTGAACTGAAAGAAGAGCAATAGAATACATTTTATTTTTTGCATCAAATCTTATTGTTTTACGACTTTAGTTGTTCCTATATATTCCCCTTTCTCCGTTAAAAATTTAACCTGGTAAAGACCTGAAGCCAATGATTTCAACGACAAAGACTGGTTGTGCCCTCGACCATCCAATAATACACGGCCACTCAGATCAAGTACCTGAACCCTTATGAAGTGAACTGATTCAATACGCAATACATCCGACACCGGGTTAGGATACCATTTAATGCCGGCCATTCTAACCTCCTTAAGCGCGCTGACGTTACTCACCCGGTAAGGATTCGAAAGCGCGTAACAGCCTTGGGAATTCCTTACTTCTACCGTATAAACGCCATTTTCCGTAACCGTATAAGTAGACGAATTAGCGCCAGGAATTTCTTCATCATTAAGGTACCATTGATAAAAGCTATAGTTAGCCGGCGCCGTACCTAAGGTGCGACCACTTACTGTAATTTCGGGTTGTTCTTCTATAGAGTAAGAATTCAACACAAAAGTATCCACACGGTTAACAACACAATTCTCTTTAAAAATCTGGTAAGTTACCCAATGTTTACCTGGCCGGTCTGTCACCTTTTGCTTAGAAATGCTGCCGTCATTCCATACATATTCAGCCAGCGTATCGACAAATTTAGGTGTTAATGTATAAGTCTGGCACTCATCATACTCCGCAATTAACTCGGCTTCATAGGACATAGGATAGGGAACCTCGCTGAAAACCCTGATTCCGCTGTTAAAACGGGACACCGGGTAGGAGTAGTGGTACAGCCCTAGGTCGCATGCCGTTCCTTTTTTATTGGGCTCATTAATCACCCCTAAATAATCCTGCTCTCCCCAGGACAAATATATTTTTCCATCGTGTAATTTTAAACATGGAATTTCAGTACCTACGCAACCAAACATTTTCCCAGAACCCTGGAAAGTACCGAAAGAGTCGATGGTTACGACACTATTCCATATAGTAGCCGAATCGCCACTGCTTAAGTCATATTGATTCAAATAAACCTGGGATGCATAGAAATTAGTCTGGATGGAGTATAAAAAACGAGAATCCGGAGAAAACGCATTGTATATATTACTATAACAACCAAACATCCATCCATTGGTTGTATCATTGACCCATGCAATCTTAATCCTGTTGGAGATATCTCCACTTGATGGATCAAAATTGTAAACCTCCGATGTTACTTCCTGGGTCAAACCAATCATCTGCGCGGTTGCATCCAATGGCACAGTTTCAGGAACGTACATCAACGGATTGCCCACAAAAATCTTTGACCTGTCCGGAGTGGGCATCAGGTAGTAGCCACCTCCCGGTACAGAAAACTTATTGCGGGGATCCAGTTCTTTCAAAATTGCCGGTTCAATTCCTGCCTCCGTTATCCTGTTCAATACAAAATAGCGCTTCGTAAATTCATAATTTGTCGCTAAAGACACTAGCCAATAATCACAATTGTTCCCGGGAATAGCCATTAACGCATAGTTGTCCCGGATAACTTTGTTCCTTCCCATACTTCCATCCAGGATGACATTGGGCACCTCTACTTCTTTAGAGGCAGGAGGAACATCTCCTAAACCACCATTCAAACTCATATCCACTTTAGCATAGACCAACTGATAAAAGTTAGTATCGGCAACTACCGGAAAGCCACTAGCGCGAAGGCTCGCATGCTGCATGAAGAAAACATAATAACTACCTTCGGCCCCTGGAACCGGCAGTATAACCGGACTTCCGTTACCAGGCATTCCTCCTGTGTATGGACTATATTTAACAATTAATGAATCCCCGTTCGGCATTACATTGTGCCGGGCATCATAGATATTGTACCCATCTGTATAGAACAGTAGCTTACCCGTCCGTGGATCAGAAGCCACAGCAGAGGAGAATTCTGACATGCGGCCGGTTACCGGCGCGCTTACATCAAAATTAAAGCTCCCTGATTGGTATTTCAGGTACACGTCTGCCCCCCAGATCCAGTTGGAATTGGCATTCAGGAAATAATTGTTTTGGTTGTACAATTGCTGCGCATACGCAAACAGGCAACATATACTTAACAGAGACATTAATACTAGTTTTTTCATAAGACATATTTTGATTCAAAAGTACCTTCCAAAAAACGATTACTATAAATATTTGTACCTTGTATTTAGGGTATTTCTACTATACTTTAATTAAATTATTTGTCCTAACTTTCGTGTAAAAAATTTCTTTCCCAAAGTCCGCTATTGAAAACCCATTAAAGGCCGGGAAGATGTGACCACAAAAATATACTAATTATGCTCTTGAGTATTTTGTTATGGATCTTTTTCAACCCTGTGGATAAAGATACTACAAACAGGCTGTCAGCAGAACATACAACAGTGGTATACCCACAATTGCTCCCCGATAAAGAATTAAAAGCGCTCCTGGAAGACATAGATCATCAAAAAGTCTTATATTCAGATAGCCTCATCCGGGTTTTATGGCACCATTACAATTATTACCATTTGATTAGAAGTATAAAAAAGTGTCAAATACTGGAAAAAATTCATGCCACCAGTATCCTGGCTAAGGACACCATCAACATTAACCGGTCATTTCATACCTTAATAAAATTAAACGATTCTGCGTCCAATACTTGCAAATCGGTCCACATCGTTAATCATGCCTATTATTTAATCAGCCACTTAAAATACAGGGAAGGGTTATCCTGGTTAAAAAAAGCCTATCAACTCGTTGAAGACGGTGTAAGTGACCAAAAATATTTAGGCGGAGTATGCCTCTTATTATCCCATTGCAACTACATCTTAGAGGATACGGTAAATGCTTATAAATATTCTTTAAAAGCTTTACCGTTATTAAAAGAAAAAAAGGATACCTCGGGTATAATTAAATCGCATCTTGACTTAGCCGTCTTATATACCAATGGCGCCCAGGCACGCAACCATTTTGACTCGGCCGTTCTCTATGCCAAAAACAATGCCTTTTATGAAATCATGGTGTATAATGAGTATCTTACCTCCGCTATAAGAGAAAAAAGGGAAACAGAAGTCGCGGAGCTCATGCCTATATACAAAAATCTACTCTATAAGCATCCTTTCGATGAAAGGCTCGAGGCATTTCATACTAATATGATGGTTTACTACTACTATTATATTAAAAAAGACAAACCGGAATTACATCGTCATATTTCGAAGTTACTGGGCCTATTTAGTCACCATCCGCTGTACTTCCTGGACTATTCCGTCTATCAGAACAGCGCGCTCGTCTATAAGTACCTTGACAAACCGGATTCTGCTTATCATTACCTGAAAAAGTATGTTCAGGCCAAGCGAAGTATGCAGGGGGAGTTAAACAAAAACGATTTAAATACATTACAACATAACTATGAGCGCTTACAACAACAGAAGCAAATTAACGAAACAAACCTCAGGTTATCCTTCCTAAATTATGAAGCGCAAAAGAAAAAAACAATTATACTATTTTCAATTTGTATTCTGCTAGCTTTATTGCTCCTGACCTATATGTTCTATATCCTCAACAGAAAAAAAATTCAAAAGCTTGCTCAAAAACTTCAACTGGAATCACAGCAGCTCTTATATAATAATATAAGCGCTTTAATTGGAGGAGAAGACCAGGAACGTCAAAGAGTAGCAGAAGAGTTACATGACAATGTTGGAAGCATGCTAGCAATGGCACATTTTAGCCTGCCGGCTGTCTCCGGATCAAATGATGGCAGTTACGCAATGCTCAAACAAAACCTGAAAAAACTAGGGGATACCGTTCGTGATTTTAGCCACAAGTTACATCCTCAACTATTACTTAAATGCAACCTTCCGGAAGGGATAGCCCGTATTCAACAAATGTATTCATCGCATCCTGTCCCTATACAATATACACACTATGGAGAAATCCCTTCTTTACCTACTGAAATTCATTTAAATATATACCGCATTGCCCAGATTATACTGGATCAGCTCGTCTTTTGCCCTTCCGTTGCTGACATTGCTATTACTTCACTAGAGCAAAATCAGGAGGTACATCTTAATTTCAACTGGAAATTTGAGTCTAATGCTTCTTACCAATGGGAAGCTTTGCTTTTTGAACAGACTACATTACGTCACCGCATGCAGCAAACGCAGGCGCATTACGATTGGGATAGCTATGACCAACAGGTAGTCTTATTTATTGCCCTACCTTTATTCTTAAAATAATCCGTATCTTACAGTTCACAAAAAACACAGATTGTTGATGTCCTATATGATACAAATAGCCATTCTTGATGATCATCCTTTAGTCATAGGTGGAATTGAAAAAATGGTACAACGAAATACGCACCTGAACCTGGCCGCAGGTTTTCTTAACGCTGAAGAGCTGATTCAAACGCTGCCTCAACTATCTATTGATATTTTGCTGCTTGACATTCAAATGCCTGGAATGAATGGAGAAGAGGTAATGGACTATCTGCATCAGCATTATCCCGACCTGAAGGTGATAGCGCTCTCAGGCTATGACATCCCTTTCTATGTACAAAGCATGTTGAGCAAGGGCTGCAAGGGTTATCTGCTAAAAAACACTTCGGAGCAAAATATCCTGGAGGCGCTGGAAACCGTTTATCATGGTAATATATACATAGAAAAAGAATTAAAAGAAAAAGTGTTCGACC
>CAZFKK010000215.1:2658-5477 GCA_964519735.1 uncultured Taibaiella sp. | reverse complement strand
CTCTGGTATAATGTTTCTATAAATGCACTGTTCATAAAACTAATTTTTATACTTAATTTCTTATTGGAACAGGACCGCACCAACGGTTCCGTTCCCGGTTTCATCGATCAATATAGCAGATCCTGTATAACGGTTTTGGGTATAGCTGTCATAGGCCAGCGGAACCGACGTTTTGATAGAGACTTTTACCACTTCATTCAATACAGCCGTTACAGGATCCGCTACCTGTTCTAAGGTATTGACATCAATTTTATACGCTATTTTTTGTACTACAGCATGTACCGTTTTACTGTTATGCTGCAGCAGGTATCTTTTACCGGGTTGCAAAGGCTGGCTGTCCAGCCAGCATATTAAAGCTTCATGTTCCCGGCTGAGCAAGGGCTGATGCCCTTCAGGCACAATCGTATCTCCCCGGCTGATATCAATATCATCCGTCAAATGCAGGATCACACTTTGAGGGAATGTTGCCTCAGGCGTGTGCCGGCCACCCGTCTCTATGGCTTTTATGGTCGTGGTGATGCCTGCCGGCAATACGGTTACGCTTTCTCCTTCCCGGTAGCGCCCGCTTAATATTTTCCCGGCATAGCCCCGGTAGTCCGGAAGGCTTTCTGTTTGCGGCCGGATCACATATTGAACCTGGAAACGGGCTGCATCCTCCGTTTCAGGCGGCAGGGTGGTTACGGATTCCAGTAACTCCAACAGGGAGGGGCCTTCATACCAGGGTATCTCCCCGGATCGTTCCACGATATTATCCCCCGTCAGCGCACTTACCGGTATATAAGTAATATTGTCCAACTGCAGGGATTGTGCTACCTGAGCATAATCATTCACTATCGAAAGGAAAACGTCCTCTGAATAATTGACCAGGTCCATTTTATTGACGGCGACCACCACATGCGGGATCTGTAACAAAGCCGCAATAATGGAATGCCTGCGCGTCTGCTCCACCACCCCATGCCTTGCATCTACAAGCACAATGATCAGGTCCGCAGCGGAAGCACCGGTCACCATATTGCGCGTGTATTGTATATGGCCGGGGGCATCCGCTATGATGAACTTCCGGTTAGGAGTTGAAAAATAACGGTAGGCTACATCGATCGTGATCCCTTGCTCCCGCTCGGCCCGCAGGCCGTCTGTCAGCAAAGCCAGATCCACCTCACCTTCCGCCCTGTTTTTCGTTTGCTGCCTGATGGCTTCCAGCTGATCTGCCAGAATACTTTTGCTATCATACAATAACCTGCCGATCAAGGTACTTTTTCCATCATCCACACTGCCTGCTGTTATAAAATGTAATAAGTCCATGTTTATAGCTGTTAGATTAACCTGTTAGTAAATTTAAATACCTGTCTAGAAATACCCGTTCTTCTTCCTGTCCTCCATTGCTGCTTCCGATACTTTATCATCAATACGTGTTTCGCCCCGTTCACTTGTTCTTGTCGCTATGATCTCGCGGATGATGTCGTCTATCGTTTGTGCATCCGAGGGCACTGCAGCCGTACAGGTCATATCGCCTACGGTACGGTAACGTACTCTTTGTTCCTGTATGATATCCGTATCTTCCAACCGGATAAAAGGAGATAAGGCCACCCATTGCTTTTCATGTTCGATCACCTTGCGCTGATGGGCGAAGTAGATGGAAGGCAAAGCAATATTTTCCCGTTTGATATAATTCCAGATATCCAGCTCCGTCCAGTTACTGATCGGGAATACCCTTACGTTCTCTCCCTTGTGGATACGGCCATTGAAGGTATGCCATAACTCAGGCCGCTGCAGTTTGGGATCCCATTGTCCAAATTCATCGCGGACAGAAAAGATGCGTTCTTTAGCCCGTGCTTTTTCTTCATCCCGCCTGGCGCCCCCGATGCAGGCATCAAACTGAAATTCCTGTATTACATCCAATAAGGTATAAGTCTGCAGCGCATTCCTGCTGGCAAATTTCCCTTTAGGTTCTTTAAGCCCTTTGGCTTTAATCGTATCTTCCACCTTCCTCACCACCAGTTTTTCGCCGATCTCCGCGGCTAACCTGTCGCGGAACTCCAGGGCTTCAGGAAAATTATGGCCGGTATCGATATGTACTAAAGGAAAAGGAAACTTACCCGGCCGGAACGCCTTCAAGGCAAGATGGACCAAGGTGATAGAATCCTTTCCGCCACTGAATAATAAAGCCGGTCTTTCAAATTGTCCTGCTACTTCTCTTAAGATATGAATCGCTTCTGATTCCAGTTTATCTAAATAGTCCATGATATATTTCTGTATTGAGTTTAAATTAAGCCTGCTGATCCGGATGTACATGTAACCCACATTCTTTCTTACCGGTATCTTCCCACCACCATCTTCCGGCCCTGAAATCTTCACCCGGCCTTATTGCCCGGGTACAGGGCGCACAACCAATGCTGACAAAACCCTGATCATGCAACACGTTATAAGGCAGGCGATGCCCCCTCACATATTCCCATACCTGTCCGGTAGTCCAATGCAGGATCGGGTTGTACTTGATCACCTGGTTGGCCTCATCCCACTCCAATATTTCCAGGTCATTCCTGGAGGGAGAATGCTCGGAACGTAAGCCGGTAATCCATACTGATTTATCCGCCAATGCTCTTTGCAGGGGGGCTACCTTCCTGATATAGCAGCAAGTTTTACGATGGTCAACGGATGCATAAAAGGCATCAGGCCCATGCTCTTTAAGATAACCTTCCAGTTGCCTGTAATCAGGAAAATAAGCTTCGACCTTTACCTCATAATGGCTGTTCGTATTGACCCAGGTACTGATCGTTTGGGGAAAAAGACGCCCCGTATCCAGGGTAAATACCCCAATA
>CAZFKK010000215.1:0-2648 GCA_964519735.1 uncultured Taibaiella sp. | reverse complement strand
ATTTTATTTTCAGTCTGTAGCTGCCGGCTGTGCTGCTCCAGGTCGTATACGTCTGCCGGAATAACCTTCCCGTATCAAGAGTAAAGATGGCAATATCCAGTTGGGCCGCAGCGATGAAATGCGTGATTACCTGGTCTTCATTACTGAAGCTGGAAGAAAAGACCACCCTGCCGGGAAATTCAGCAGCCAATAGCGCCAGGGCCTCCGGGATATCCAGCCCAAGGATACTCCGGGACAAAAGGGGTAAACGGTTCTGTAAAGTAGGACTCATCAGGTGAATTTATTTTACCGGAGGCATGCAGGCCTATCGCCCTGCAGTCCTGATGATCCCTTCCTGTTAAGAAGGATCAACCCGGTTTACAATAAAAAAATGGAAGGAAGATCAGTTGTGCATCAGCAGCAACAACACAAGAGAAGGCAACAACAGCAGCACATCGGTACCACCAAGGTGTTACCAGGAGCACTGTATATACGGGCGTATAAATTGTTGTTAACCATGTCTGAATTAAAAAGTGCGTTCGGTACGCAATTAAATAAATAGAAGTAAAATCGAATTTGAATTTTTTCCTTGGTAAACGCCGGAAAAGGGGCGGAGCCGGTTGTACTTAACAACAGCAACAGCAGGAACAACAACACATCGAAACACCAGCCATCAGATAGCTGTGTTGCGCGGGGGAATCCATATGGATGTGTATTGCTTTCATTTTTTGTTGTCCTTTCATCTTGATAAGCGCAAGATGGGGGCAAAGATAAAAGTAAGTTCCTTATTACCCAAATTTTTTTTGAGGCCTGGGTTTGCGCGTGTTTTTTCCCGCCTCCTAAGGAACAAGTCTATTTAATGGCAAAGAACCCCTATATTTAATTTTTTTTTGAAACCTATTCCAAAATAAATGGCCGGAATTTATACTCATCTGCCCTGATCCTCTTTAATTCTAAAAGTAATAAACACATGAAGAATACCCTACTGCCGCTTATTTTCTTTTTGGTCCCCTTTTTTTTCCCACACAGCGCATTTACCCAAGTACTGCAACCCGGCTTTGATAAAGAAGAATATAAGGAACTCATGCTGCTCTCTGTGAGGACGGCCGCCAGCCCTGATTATGCTACGCAATATCCATCCCCGGCTCATTTCAAAATGGCCTACCAATGCGCGGTCATGGGCCTGGATAACCTTTGGGATCTCTGGGTAAGCGATAAGGCTATTGCTGTCATCAGCATCCGGGGCACCACTACGAAACAGGAGAGCTGGCTGGCCAACTTATATGCAGCCATGGTCCCTGCAAAAGGCAGCCTGAACCTGGGCGACGACGGCCTGTTTACCTATGAGCTCGCTGACCACCCGAAAGCAGCCGTGCACATCGGCTGGCTGTTAAGCCTGGCCTATCTCTCCAGGGATATTTTACCTAAGATAGATTCCTGTTATAAGGCGGGTATCAAAGACTATTTATTAATGGGGCATAGCCAGGGTGGCGCTATTAATTTCCTGCTGACCGCACATTTATACCATTTGCAAAAACAGGGGCGGCTGCCTGCCGACATCCGGTTCAAAACCTATTGCAGCGCCGGCCCCAAACCCGGCAACCTGTATTTCGCCTATGACTATGAAGCGCTGACCCAGGGTAGCTGGGCTTACAATGTCGTCAATAGTGCCGACTGGGTGCCGGAAACCCCTATGTCGATTCAAACGGTAGATGACTTCAATACTACCAATCCTTTTTCCGGTGCCAAATCAAAGATCAGACAATTGAAATTTCCTACTAATCTTGTCTTAACGAGGTTCTATAACAAGCTGGACAGACCCACACGAAAGGCAAGGAAACGTTACGAACACTACCTGGGCAAACAGGTTTCTAAAATGGTCAAAGCCAACCTGAAGACCTTCCAGTCTCCGGTCTATTATAAGAGTAACCATTATGTCCGGACAGGCACTACGATAGTCTTACAGGCAGATGCCGGTTATTATCAATTATTTCCCGATAGCAAAACCAATATTTTTGCCCATCATTTCCATAAGCCCTACCTGTACCTCCTGGACAAACTGGATTGGAAAGGCAATACCCCATAAGTGGGGATACGCTACCGGCTGAAAATCAGCGGGAACCCTATTTAAGCTCATTTTTTGTTGTTAAAAAAGTATTGACATAACGCAAAAGTCTTATATTTGTTTTTCATCAATAAATTAGATAACCTATGAAAGTTTTGAAAAAAGTACTCCTTGTATTGGCTATCGTTGTCGCCATCCCGCTTATTGCCGCCTTATTTGTCAAGAAAGAATTCAACACGGAACGCTCTGTCATCATTAACAAACCCCAGCAGGAAGTCTTTAACTATGTAAAATACCTTAAGAACCAGGAAAATTACAGCGTATGGTTTAAAATAGACCCGGACATGAAAAGATCCTACCAGGGGGAAGATGGGACCGTTGGCTTCCTCTATTCCTGGGATAGTAAGAACCGGGACCTGGGCAAAGGAGAGCAGGAGATCACCCATATCACCGGCAACGAAAGAATAGACAGTAAGCTCCGGTTCACGAGCCCTATGGAGTCCGAGATGGATGCCTACATGATCGTGGAGGCCCAGGGCATAGACGAGACAAAGGTACGCTGGGGGGTCAGCGGCAGGATGCCTTATCCCCTCAACCTGATGTC
>CAZFKK010000214.1:2894-5487 GCA_964519735.1 uncultured Taibaiella sp. | reverse complement strand
TAGCCACATCTGTTATGTTTATACCAGAACGTTTCCCATTATATTGATAAGGGTTGCCCGTTGAGCTGATTTTTCTGATCGAGAACCTGACGGACAATTTCGGAGATCTCGTTGATATCTATTATTACCAACAATATAGAAACCCCATATCCGGGGCTATTGTGCTGTTAGTAAGAATTAGTTTGGAGTATCTTAATAGCGGGGTAAAGGAAATAGTATAGGGTCTAATGTCATCAACTAAGGAAATTGCAGAACCTGGTGACCCTTAAATACCTGGACAGCAAATTAGAAGTACCGACTTTCAATTTAGCACTTAACCCGCTCTTTTGCCAAACTGCCTGTGGTGCCTTCGCTTTTTTAAGCAGTTATTGGATTAACTTTTATTTGTCCTCCAACAGCTTTCAGAACTTTCATTATTGTTGAAAATTGAGGTTTAGCTCTATCAGACAAAGCTTTGTATAAACTTGGTCGGCTAAGACCTGTTTCCTCCGCAATTTTAGTCATTCCGATTGCTTTTGCAATATTTCCGATTGCGGTAATTATTTCAGAATGATCACCTTCTTCCAAAACTGTATTAAGATATTCGGCAATCATTTCGTTGCTGTCTAAATAATCTGCTATCTCAAATCTTGATGTTTCCATTTCCCTGTTTTTTTAATTTATTCCAAACTCACTTGTTTTTTATTTTTTTATGGTGTTCGTGATTCGCTTCGCTTAATTCTTTAGCTTTTTCAATGTCTTTTTGTTGCGTTGATCTATCTCCACCAATAAGTAAAATGATAATTTTTCATCTG
The DNA here is from genome assembly GCA_964519735.1 of uncultured Taibaiella sp. Classification (GTDB taxonomy): domain Bacteria; phylum Bacteroidota; class Bacteroidia; order Chitinophagales; family Chitinophagaceae; genus Taibaiella. The sequence continues at coordinate 4,693 of CAZFKK010000214.1, read as the reverse complement.
TTTCTTTGAAATAGATTCTATAAGCGGGGATTCAACACTTCGTATAAATTTTTTTTGTAAATTTGAGTTTTCGACTTCGTAGCAAGTTTTGCAGTAAAAATCCATAAAAATATGCCGGCACAAGGACAAATAATCATCAACCCGATAAATGGAGACTTCCATGAGTTTCTTGAAACAGCCAGGGACACCAATGGACAACGGGTTACTTTGAAGGCAACTATTAAAAGTAAAGGAAAACTTGTGCCTGATCACTTCCACGTTTTTCAGGAGGAAACGTATGAAGTGATTTCAGGACAACTAACGATCTTATTAAACGGACAAACCAAGATCCTGTCAGCGGGAGAAAAAATTACACTGCCCAAAAATGTCCCACATAACCATTTTAACAATGAAAATAGTGCGGTCACTTATATTCATAGGGTCACACCTGCGCTGGACTTTGACTTTTTAATTGAAAACCTGGTCGGCCTTGCTGCTGACGGGAAAAGTAAAAACGGAAAATATGGTTTGATGCAAGAGCTGGTGATCCTTAAATACCTGGACAGCAAATCCTATCTTGCAGGTATCCCGATTGGTATCCAAAAGATATTAATGAACACAATCGGACCCATTGGACGGTTATTGGGTTACCGTGCTATTTATAAAAAATACTCAGGGATAGAAAAATAACCAGTATTAAATTAAGCCTGATTTGTCGAATGCCTCACAAAGGTACTAAGCATTTATCTCTGTGTGCTTTGTGGTTTTGTGAGCTATACCTCAAACATTATTCCACCCTAAGATCCAAACTTTCCTTCAGCGCTTTTAATGCCGGGTTATCTGCTGCGGCCAGGTCGTAAATTTCCAGCTTGGAAAGCACCCGGTCCCGGGGCGCTTCCGTTTCTGCGGAAGGGTCGAGTATTACCGTAACCCTTAAATCACTGATCCGGGTTTTACTTTTGCCAAAGTCCAGGAAAGGTTCCCGCTGATTTTGGCCGAAGAGCAGGTTGATCTCCGTCATGCAAACCAACTGCAGCTCTGTCGCGGAAATATATTTCACCTGCATGATATTCAATTGTTCTGCCGCCTGCATTTGTCGCTTTTCATGGCGTACATAGTCCTTGAAGGCTATAAATAATTGTTCTGCCAGCTCCTGGCTTAATTGAAGGGGTGGCTCCTGTACCGCCTCCTGGCCTGTAAGCTCATGGATCTCCTGCAGAAAATTACGGCCCAGCTTGGGTTTCTTGGCTACGCGGGAGGCTTCGATTGTTGTGGCTGCAGTCGCAGAAACCGGTTCCTTAAAAGAAGGGACCGCCGGGGGAACAGGCACAGGCTTTACCTCCGGGCTTTTTCCCGGTTCCTCTACTTGTTGGGGTACGATAGCCGGAGCAACATAGGCAGGCGTAGCCGGAGGAGGCGCTGCTGCAGGTGCAGCCCTTATTCCCTCATTATAGCTTCCTGCTTCAGGCTGTTTTTTTTTTAATGTCGCATCTTCAGCGGATACGGGAGACAGTTCCAGTAAATCATTCAGGTAACACAGCCGTATCAGGGCCAGTTCCAGGTGCAACCGCTTGTTCAATGCTGTTTTAAAGCCCAACTCCGCCTCATTCAGGATGCTTAAGGCGGATAAGATATAGGGAGCGGCAATTATCCCTGCTTTTTCAAAATAGACCCGCTTATGCTCCTCCGGCACATCCAGCAATTGCGCCATACGTTCATCTTTACTGAGCAGCAGGTTGCGAAAATGTTCGGCAAAACCCACCAGGATCACATCTCCCTCAAAACCACGTTGCAGGATCTCATCCAGCAGCAACAACCCT
>CAZFKK010000214.1:0-2884 GCA_964519735.1 uncultured Taibaiella sp. | reverse complement strand
CAACCCTGCAGCAATATCCTTGCTCAGGAAAATATCTCCCCATTTGAAATAAACATCCGCATCCAGGATATTCAGGTGCTCTACGGTCTGGACATAGGTAAGCTGACCATTGGTAAATCCTGCAATCCGGTCCATCATCGATAAGGCATCCCGCATACATCCCTCGCTCTTCTGGGCAATGATATGCAAAGCCTTGTTTTCTGCGGTCACGGCCTCCCGGCTACAGATGGAGGCCAGGTGGCCTACAATATCTTCCGTCTGTATCCGTTTAAAATCAAAGATCTGGCAACGGGAAAGAATAGTAGGTAATATTTTATGTTTCTCTGTGGTGGCCAGGATAAATATAGCATAGGGAGGGGGCTCTTCCAGCGTTTTCAAAAAAGCGTTGAACGCCGAGGCGCTCAACATATGAACCTCATCTATAATATAGATCTTATACCGTCCCTGCTGCGGCGCATACCTTACCTGTTCGGTAAGTGACCGGATATCATCTACAGAGTTATTACTGGCCGCATCCAGCTCAAAAACATTAAAAGAGGTATTGTCCCGGAACGAAATGCAGGTGGCACATTGTCCGCAAGCCTCCATTTCCGCAGTCGGGCTTTCGCAGTTAATCGTCCGGGCCAGGATACGGGCGCAAGTCGTCTTCCCCACTCCTCTCGGACCACAAAACAGGTAGGCATGAGCCAGGTGCTGTGTCCGTATAGCATTCTTAAGGGTAGTAGTAATATGCTGCTGCCCCACTACCGTGTCAAAGGTTTGGGGGCGATATTTCCGTGCTGATACAATATACTGTTCCGACATGCGTGCAAGTTCTGAAATTTGAAGGAAACGAACAAGGTTTCCCTCCTGTTGCGGACAAGAATCCTTAGTTTTGCCCTATCCACCGGGTCAACCGGATGGCTAACCAGGACCAGATCGGGATTATTATGGGTTTAAATCGTTTGCTCCAATCAAGGTATTCAAAAACAATAAGTTATACAATAGCTTTAGGCACACTACTGTTCTTTTCCGCCTGTTATAAAAAGGAGGATTGGGGCGTCTTTATCCAACAGGTACAGGTTCCTGCCGGGGGGCACCTCAATCATATTTACTTTGTTAATGACACCTTAGGGTACATCATGGGAGGCGACCGTTATGCCTGGAGTGACATCCTGACGACACAGGACGGGGGTACCACCTGGGAGCTCTTCCACCTGGATGACCACGACGGCAAGGCCTTATACGGAGGCTGCACTTTCGGGAACCGGACTTACGGGGTCTCCCTGGATGGCAAAATCTTTATCAAAACAGCCACCGAATCCTGGCGATTTGTACAGACGAATTGGTGGGAATGGTTTCAAAGTGTTACCTTTCCGGAAGCGAACAAGGGATTTATCACCACAGGTCTTGCCTTTAAACAAGGTAATATCCTGCAGATCGACTCTTTGGGGAATGTGCAAAAGGTGGATAGCTTTGATTTTGAACTTGCTAACCTTCAATTTGCTGATGCGCAGACAGGGTATGTCTGTGGCTATGGAGCAGTATTAAAAACCGGGGATGGCGGCGATCACTGGCAGTTACAGGATGTGCAGGGGGATTTTTTTAAGGGGATCAGTTGTATCGGCCGGGAGCATGTATGGGTCGTAGGCTATAATGGCAGCATTGTCCATACCGGTGATGGGGGACAGCACTGGCACAGACAAAGAGATGGCAATAACCCTTTAGGGAAACGATACCGCCTCCGTGCTGTAGCCTTCCGCGATCTACAGACCGGTTATGCGGTAGGCGACCGGGGCTTAATCCTCAGCACCACGGATGGCGGAAACCATTGGCAGGAAATCAAAAGGGTGACCGCTGCAGATTTACGGGCAGTAACGTTCCACCCGGAGGGCAGCATCTGGATCACAGGAGACCGGGGTACCTTATTAAAAATTAAACTTTAGCAGATAACCCAATGAAAAATGAAGTCAATTCGTCTTTTAAGCTATATTGCCGGTATCCGTCCCGTGACGATCATCGGCCTGAAAAGATGGTAACAAAAAGATCCTTAAAGGTATATACAAGTAACCGATAAGGAGATCAGGTTCATCCTAAGCATCATCTACATGGCCGACTATTGCGAACAGGATATTATTGAAGGATGTAAAGAGAACAATCGATTGCATCAGGAACAGTTGTACCAAAAATACTACAACCTGTTCCTGAAATTGTGCGCCCGTTACGCCCGGGATATGCATGATGCAGAACAATTAATGCAGGATGGATTTGTGAAAATTTTTGGTCACATTACTGAATTTGAAGGGAAAGGGTCTTTTGAAGGTTGGATGCGCCGTATTATGGTCAACACTTGCCTGGATTACCTGAAAAGCAAGTACCTGAAGCATGCCAAACAGCTACACTTTCCCCAGGAAGTAGGAGAGACGCTATCCTTAAGCATTACCAACAGCGCTATGGATAAAATGGCCATGAAGGACTTATTGGGGCTGATCCAGTCCCTTCCTCCTATGAGTAGGACAGTGTTTAATTTATATATATTCGAAGGTTATAGTCATAAAGAAATTGCAAAATCTTTAAACATGAGCGAAGGAACTTCACAATGGCATGTCAATAATGCCCGGAAAAACCTGCAACAAAAAATCAAAGCTGCCCAACAAGCCGAAACTAAGTTCTATGAGCGAAAATGAATTTGACAAGCAACTGCTGAAGAAATTTGAGGAGGAAGATTTTGCTTACGATCCTGCTCAATGGGAAAAGCTGTCCCGGAAACTGCCCTCCACTGCCCGTCCTTTATGGAAAACGGGAAAATGGTGGCTACCCGGTAGTGTTGCGGCCGCGCTGGCCCTGCTCTTAGTATCCGTACTCCTGATCAACCCGGAGCCCAAAAGCCCGATGGAGACGGCAA
>CAZFKK010000213.1:0-5491 GCA_964519735.1 uncultured Taibaiella sp. | reverse complement strand
TTATAACACCAATGATTTACTATGCCTATAAGTATCTTTATCACAGACGACCATCCCCTTGCTATTACCGGCTTGTATAACATGCTGCTGCCTTACGGGAATATTAATGTTACCGGTACTTTCCAGACCGGCCAGGCTTTACTTGACGCCCTTGCATTAAGCCAGCCGGATATTTTACTATTAGACATCCTGCTACCGGATCTTAATGGCAAAGAACTTGCCTTAATGATCTCCAAACAATACCCCGGGTTAAAGATCATTGCGATCACCAGTCTCGACGCGCCCACGTATGTAAAGGCCATGATGCGCCACGGATGTTCCGGCTACCTGCTGAAAAATACCGACCAGGAAACTTTATGTGAAGCGATCGAGACCGTTTACCGGGGACAGGAATATATAGAGCCCACATTAAAGGAGCAGATGATGGATAACCTTTTCAGATATAAAAAGGAGCATAAAAATCCACAATTGAAGGTAAACATCCCCAGGCTGACCAACCGGGAAAAAGATGTGCTGGATCTAATCGTTAAAGAATACAGTAACCAGGAGATCGCGGACCAGCTCTACCTGAGTATCCGGACTGTAGAACGCCATCGTTTCAACCTGATGCGTAAATTTGATGCAAAATCCCCGATCGGCTTATTAAAGACGGCCATCGAGATGGGGCTTGCCTGATCAATCAGTAAGCTGCGCTTATTTCTTAGGTTTTACCAGTTCATAGGATTCGTCGATCAATTCCCGGATCTGTGGCTTACTTAAAGTTCCTTCTACGATAATGGTATTCCAATGTTTTTTGTTCATGTGGTAGCCCGGTAATACACAGTCGTATTGATCTCTTAATTCAATTGCATGATCGGGATCGCATTTGGCATTGAACCTCAGCGGCACTTCATCAAGGCTGAGCAATAAGAATATTTTACCCCTTACTTTAAATACCAGGGTGCTTTCCCCAAAAGGGAAACCTTCTTCTACCTCTTCTTTGGCCAGGCAATAGGCCCGTATGTCTTCTATATGCACGGGACAATCAGGTATTATTAATTTTATCTAATAAGTAATCCAGGCCTAGCAGCTCGCCACAGGTAGCCACAGCAGTAATGCTCACGCCTAACACGCCATGTAACCCTACATTTTGACCGGTAAGCAGCAAATTAGGAATTTTGGTCCGGATCGGCACGCGGGTCATGGCCTGCCGGCGGACATCTGCCATGATCCCGTAAATACTTCCGTCAGGGCTGCCCATATAATCACGGAAGGTAAGCGGGGTAGCAATACGGCTGGAAAGGGCCTGGTCCTTCAATTCCGGATAACGCTCCGCAACCTTGTCCAACAAAAGCTGTGCCTTTTCTTCTTTAAACTGATGGTATAAAACGTCTCTTTCAGAAGGCTGCGCGGTACGGTTATGGGTATGCTGCCAGGCTTCAAATTCCGATGCATGCATATAGGTAAGTATGGCTACCGTATCGGCATACCCCTTATGCTGAACGTCTTCTCCAAAATACAAGGCATAATTGGCCGGCCACTCGCCGGAACGGTATTGAACCGCAGCCAGGGCATCCCAGGCCCGGTTCCAATAAATATTGTGGTTCCGGTAGGGTACTTTCCCTGGATGCAACACCAAGTTGAGCATAAATGCAGAAATGGAGTTATCCGCTACCTGCATCCTTTTGCGGTAATTGGGCCTGATCAACCGGCTTTGCGTCCATTCCAGCACCTTTGCCGGATGTACATTGGCAATAAAGTGTTTCCCGGAGCATACCTTTCCTGAAGCCGTAACAGCCGCCGTTACTCTCCCCTGCTCTTCATCCAACCGCACGATGGTTTCATTCCGGTACACCACACCGCCATATTCCTGTAACCTGCGCCATAACGATTTCGCGATCTGAGAACTTCCGCCTTCACATTTATACGCACTGTCTATATAACTTTTACTGACCAAAGCATGAACGTAAAAAGGAGTTTTGCCTGCTGCTCCTGCATACAAAAGACTATTACCGGCTAAAACCTGTCGTAATTTTTCATCACGCAGGGTACCCAATACCTGTTCTAAATCCCATTGGCTTACTTGCTCTTTTTCTCCGGCAGCTCCATTGCGAAGGTTATATAAGGGAAAGCTTGCACTCACCTCTTTCAATTGTTGCAGGTATCCCGATAGCGCTTTACTACTTTCCTTAAAAAAGGGCATAAGCTGGGCCGCAAAGTTTTCCATGCCCTGGGCCTGCGGGTATAGCCCTGATTCGTCAGCAAAGCAGATCCGGTCAAACCCATCCTCATCCAATTGCTTCAGGCGCAGATCCGGAAGAATGCCGGCATAGTTAAAAATACGATGTTGGGTCTGCCCTTCCTGCATCGCACCGATATAATGGACACAACTGTCAAAAACTTTCTTGTCAAAAGAAAAAGTCTGAAGACATCCCCCGATTTGCTTGTTCTGTTCAATTACAGCAACACTCATCCCCTCTTTCGCGAGAAAAACAGCGCTCAACAGGCCGCCCAGCCCTGAGCCAATAATCACTACATCAAAGGATTGTTGCATCAGCTCACAAATGTAGGGATACAAAATAAAAGAAAGAAATTTTTAATGCGAGGAGCCGTCCATGCAGGATGGTGGCAAGCAGCCTCCCGGTGTAGACGTTTAATGTGTTCCCTGACACAAATCCAGCGAACCTATAAATAAAGGAAGGCCCATCTGCTGACAAACCTTCCTTTATTTAACATTCATTCCATCAATCTTTAATAATCAGCCACCGTTCCGGTATAATTCTGGGGCGTAATGGCCAAAAGCTCTTTTTTTACTTTGGGGGTCACGTCCAGTTTTTCTATAAATGCATGCATGATCTTTTTAGTAATTATCTGTTGCCCGCGGGTAAGGTCTTTCAGGGCTTCATAAGGTTTAGGAAAGCGCTCCCGGCGTAGTATGGTCTGGATAGCTTCTGCGACAACAGCCCAGTTATTTTCAAGATCCTCGTTCAATTTCGGCTCATTCAGCACCAGTTTATGCAAGCCTTTTTCCAAAGATCTCAGGGCGAGCAGACTATGGGCAACCGGTACGCCTATATTACGCAATACCGTGGAGTCGGTCAGATCCCGCTGCAAACGGCTTACCGGCAACTTAGCCGAAAGATGCTCATATAAGGCATTCGCCATGCCCAGGTTGCCTTCTGCATTTTCAAAATCGATAGGATTTACTTTATGCGGCATAGCGCTGGAACCCACCTCGCCCTTCTTTGTTTTTTGCTTGAAATAATCCATGGAGACATAAGTCCAGATATCTCTAGACAAGTCTACCAGGACCGTATTGATGCGCTTCAGTGCATCAAAATGGGCGGCCAGGCTATCATAATGCTCAATTTGCGTGGTAAACTGCATGCGTTGCAATCCCAATCCTTCCTGCACAAAATCATTGGCAAAAGCGATCCAGTCCTTTTTGGGAAAGGCTACATGGTGTGCATTGAAATTGCCGGTAGCGCCACCAAATTTGGCTGCATAAGGGATATAACCCAGTAAATCCACCTGGTTCTGCAGGCGTTCTACAAAGACCATGATCTCCTTACCTAATGTGGTCGGGGATGCAGGTTGGCCGTGCGTCCGCGCCAGCAAAGGGATGCCGGCCCACTCTTTGGCCATCCGTTTCAAATGGGCTATTGTATTTAATAAGGCAGGCAGATAACTTTCTTCCAGCGCTTCTTTCCAGGATAAAGGGATAGCGGTATTATTGATATCCTGGGAAGTCAGTCCGAAATGGACCCATTCCGCACAATTGCCACCGCCCAGTTTATCCAACTCTTCTTTAATGAAATACTCTACAGCTTTTACATCATGATTGGTCACCCGCTCTGTTGCCTTTATCTGCTCCGCCTGTTCCTCCGTAAATCCTTCATACAAGGCCCTGAGTTGTGCCGGTTTCACTTTCGCAGGCAGCTTAAAGATGCCATAGGCTGCCAAGGCCAGGAAGTATTCAATTTCTACACGCACCCGGTACCGGATCAAACCGAATTCTGAGAAGTAAGGAGCCAGCTCATCAACTTGTTTGCGGTAGCGGCCATCAATAGGGCTGATAGCAGAAAGAGGAGTTAGATTCATGAGCGCAAATGTACTAAAATCCCCAAAGCCGGTAAACGCAATTTTGATAATATTTCATTTTCCCTGCTTATCTTTCCCCAATGAAATCGCTTTTTTTGCTTTTCGCAGGACTTTTGTTTACCGCATTATCCTCCGCTGCTACCGGGATCCATGGCAGGATTACTGATGAGAAAGGCATGCCGCTCCCTTTTGCCACTGTCCTGGAAAAAGGTACGACCAACGGTACTTCGGCCAATGGTGATGGGTATTATACCCTGGAACTATCCCCGGGTCCCCATACCCTCTCCTGTCAATATATGGGCTACCAGACCGTAACGCAGCAGGTGGAACTGGCCGGAGCAAGCCTCCTTTTAAACTTCAGCCTGCAACCCCAGGCATTTTCCATGACAGAAGTGGTCATCAAAGCTAAAGGTGAAGACCCCGCCTACCCAATCATGCGGAAGGTGATCGCTCAAAAAGAAATCCAGGCCCGGCAGGTCCGGACGTTAACAACAGAAATCTACCTGAAGGGGTTGTTGCGCACCCGTATTGATCCCGAAAGTTTTGTTGGCCAGGCACTTAAAAGAGACTCAGGGAACGGGTTAGAAGAAACCTTAGGCACCGACGCTTCAGGCAACGGGATCGTTTATTTTCTGGAACAACTATCCACTTATGCCTACCAGGCTCCTGACAAGGAATACACCAAAGTCCTGTCTGTCCGTCAAAGCGGGGATCCGCAAGGCCTGGGATTTGCCACTATGCCTCCGGTCATCAATATCTATGATAATAATATTACTTTATTAGAAGGCCTGAACGCAAGAGGATTCATCTCCCCGGCCCATAGTAATGCCTTTCATTATTACCGGTACAAATACCTGGGGAGTATGATCAACGGGGGTCGGGTAATTAAAAAAATACGGGTGACACCAAAACGAAAGTTCGAGCCTCTTTTTTCGGGTGACCTTTATGTCGTGGAGGACGCCTGGGTATTCCAGAGCGTTGCCCTGACCCTGACCCGGGAATCGCAAATGGACCTGCTGGATACTTTACACCTGGAGCAATATTATATACCGGTAGCCGGCAATAACTGGATCATTCAAAACCAGGTGCTACAGCCCGTCATCCGGATCCTAGGCGTAGGTATAGCAGGCAGCTTCCTTACTGCCTATAAAAACCAAAAAATAAACCAGCCCCTTCCCGCTCCATTATGGAATCCTAAAACAATAGCCTCTTATGACAGTGCTGCCTTGCAGCATACCTCCTCCTTCTGGGATACGGTGAGGCCTGTTCCGCTGGAGCAGGAAGAATTGCTCAACTACCGGCGCCGGGATAGCCTGTACGTGATCAATAAGGCAAAAAAAGATTCGCTGAGCCGCGCACCCGCCGTTCACCTGCGGCCTGACGACTTTCTTTTGGGCAATCCTTCTGTACA
>CAZFKK010000212.1:0-5504 GCA_964519735.1 uncultured Taibaiella sp. | reverse complement strand
GAACGAAGAAAATGGGGCCAGAGGCGGATTGGCTTATGCTGATTCCGTTGCCCTGAAAGGGGAGCAGCATGTGTTTGCCATGGAAAGTGACGCCGGTGGTTTCTCCCCCCGGGGCATAAGCCTGGATATGCCGGAAGAACTGGAGGTCAAGGTTCAGGCGTGGCAACCGCTGTTCGTTCCTTATGGCGTATATGATTTTGGTCAGAAGGGAGGCGGTGTTGATATCGGCCCTTTAAAGAAACAAAAGGTGCCGCTTGCAGGATTATTGCCCGATCCGCAACGTTATTTTGAATTGCATCATAATGATAATGATGTGTTCGAGGCCGTAAATCACAGGGAGTTGAAGCTGGGCGCCTGGACCATGGCCGCTATGGTGTATTTGGTGGATCGCACGTTTTAAACGATGGAGAAAATTATTTACTCCTTGTTAGGGACCTTGCCCTTTGTAACTGAAACCATGCTATCTAAATGAATTTCAGGATTTATCTCATCAATGTTTTCAGGAGCAGATTCGAACTGCTGTACAAGGTTTTGCAGACCTTTGCCTCACCACTCGGCCACCTGAAATAGCGTCAGCCAGTTTTGGAATAGAGTAAGTTGTTGTATTGGTTTCTTATCGTATTATAGAATAAAAGGGTAAAGAATTCCAGGACCAGGAGTAATATAGCCAGCCAGGTATAGGGAATAATGGAATATAAATATACTGCGGCAATAATCCCCCGGCAATATTCAATATGGAAGATCCATTTCTTTTGCTCCAGCATAGCTCCGGTATTGATCACGCTAAGTATAATGAAAGTTGCAGCAAGTGTAAGCTGGAACGTGTTTTGGTAATGCTCGAAGAGGAGGACCAAAAACAGGATAACGAGCATAAACAGCGTCTGGATGGAAATATAACGTTTCAGCAAGGATGGGAGTATTGAATTCCTGTTATTACGCCGTAATAGCTTCTTTTCCAGGAAAGGCCTTATTGCCGGGTCTATCCGCTCCGGTTTGCCGAACAGGACGATAAGCTTTTTTTTCAGACCTTTAGCTCTTTTAAAGGCTATTATCATTTCCAGCAGGAAATGAAAATGCTGCCAGAGAAAACTCTTACTGTTCAAGGGGCTGGTAAGGCCGTATACAGGTTTTTCTTCTTCTTTTGCAAAAGTTCCGAACAGTTTATCCCAGATGATAAGCACATCACCATAATTTTTATCGAGGTATTGCGGATTACTGCTATGATGTACCCGGTGATGAGAAGGGGTTACCAGGATATATTCCAGCAGGCCTAGCTTTCCCACCATTTGTGTATGAGTGAAAAAAGGATAAATTCCATGAATAATAAGTATTATTGTTGTCATTTCCGGTGCAAAGCCAAGGAATGGGAGGAAGGACCAGAAGAATCCTCTCACAAAAGCCTGGAATATAGTAATTCTGGCCGCAACGGTAAAGTTGAAGTCATCACTTTGATGATGCACCACATGAGTGCTCCATAACAGGCTGACTTCATGGCCGAACCTGTGGTAGAAGTACCAGATCAGGTCTGTTAACAAGAAAAGCAGGAGCCAGGTGACAGGATTGTTGGGTAGGTTAAATAAAGCATAGTTATTGTATATCCAGGAGAAAACAAAATAAAAAAGACCTGTTGTATAAAGATCGCTTAGGCGCTCAGCTATGCCTACGTTTAAGTTGGCTACCGCTTCATCAAAATGAAAATAGCGTTTTCCTTTTTTGACGCTCCAATAATATTCTGCCAGCATAAGTAGCGTGAAGAATGGTATTGCTAAGGCAAATAGATTTAAATTCATTTCTAGTTTTTAACTTTGGGAAAAAACTAGTACAAAAGTAATTTCTTGTTTTTATCCCACCAAATAGATAGACTAATAAAATTATGCTTTCTAAAAAAACACAGTACGCGCTTAAGGCAGTAAGTTATCTGGCATCCTGTTATCAAAAGGGCCCGGTTCAGATTAATGAAATTGCACAACAGAAAAAGATCCCGTTAAAATTTCTGGAAACTATCCTGCTTGAATTAAAGAAGGCCGGCATGCTCAGTAGTAAGAAGGGGAAGGGTGGGGGGTACTTTTTTGAACAACCCCCCGCTGTGGTATCTGTAGCTCAGATTATTAGGGTTATGGATGGGCCTATTTCGCTATTCCCCTGTGTGAGTCTTTATTTTTACCAGCAATGCGATGATTGTGACCAGGAGCATTGTAAGATTAACCAGGTGTTTTCGGAGGCCAGGGATGCTACCTTAAAGGTTCTGGAGCTGAAGACCGCTGCGGATATTGCAGGAATGTCCCATCAATAGCTGGCATTCCAACCCCAGGGCGCTGTTTTTTTTCCTATCCCGAAAAGCTTGTTGAGCTGTAGGTTGAGGCCTAATTCGTTATAGGCGCCTGCAGTGGCATAGTAAGAGCGTGCATACCGGATCTGTAGTTTGTTGAGTTCAATGCCTGCTCCAAAAGAAAATCCTGCCATACCCTTGCTTTCTTTTAACCCCAGTTCGCTGCGGCGCAGATGATTGTAGGCTCCGGATACAGTAAGCCGTTTGCCTAAAATTAATTCAGCACCGAAGGTGAGGTGGCGGAATAACTTATCCGCAAAATAGGTTTTAGTATCTTCTTGCTCTTCTTCACCAAAGAGAGAATTATTGACTTTATCCGCAGGATTATCGTAGCGCACATTCCATTCATAGAGATGGTGGGCGACCATCATCAGGCGAAGGGGGACATTCTGAAGCTGCTTGGTGATCCCTATTTGTAAGTCAAAGGGTAAGGGTTCTGCCGGGTTTTGCGGATTGTATTTTTTTAGGGTGATCCCCATATTTTTGGCCACAATACCGATGGTGAGCAATTGTGTAGTATCCTCATAAACCAACCCTACATCGGCCAGCAAAGCCATTGCACTCCTGTCAGCCAGGGACGAGTTAGCCCATTTCAGGGTAGCGCCATAGCGCCATTTTTCAAGGTAGGTTCTTGATGCTGAAATGCTTATAGCATAATCGGCAGCTTGTATGTCCCCCAGTTGGTTGCCCCAGGTGTCTGTATGTCCGAAAGTTCCGTAATCCAGGTATTGAACACCAAAGGAGAAATTGGTTTTTAAGGGAGCTACATGATAGGCATACTGTACATTAGCAATGCTGATGCCTGCATAATATATATTGTAGTTTGCCGAAAGCTGGTTGTGGTATTTAGGGCTCAGTAAGCCGGGGTTCTGAAGGGTAAAAGATACATCGCGGTCCGGATTAGCAGGAACGAAGCCTCCCAATGCAGATACATGGGGGCTATTGCTCATCCGGAGAAACTCAAATGCATGTTGGCCGCCGGTAACCTGGCCGATAGCAACAGTGGCACCGAAGGTGGCCCAGAGGGCAGACGCAGAAAAAAGCTGTATAAATTTACCCATACCTTAATGAAAACGGATATTCCGAATGAATATTGTACAAAAACAGAGGCAGAACGATAGCAATTTTTTGAGTAATATTAAATTGCTGCCGTTCTGCCCGGAATCGTATTTATTGAGGAGTCAATTCTTCAATAATGCCCTGGCTTACACCAGTATTAGAGAAGCCTCCGTCATGAAAAAGATTTTGCATAGTCACCATGCGTGTGAGGTCGCTGAACATAGAAATACAGAAATTAGCACAGTCTTCTGATGTTGCATTGCCCAAAGGAGACATCTTTTCCGCATAATGAAAGAAAGAATCAAAGCCGGATACCCCTGAGCCGGCAGTAGTCACTGTTGGAGATTGGGATATCGTATTCACCCTTACTTTTTTAGCAAAACCATAATGGTAGCCAAAGCTGCGGGCTATGCTTTCCAGCAAAGCCTTGGCATCCGCCATGTCGTTATAACCGGGGAAAGAACGCTGAGCTGCAATATAACTTAGCCCTAATACTGAAGACCACTCATTTAAAGCATCAGCTTTCATCGCAGATTGTAAGACCTTATGGAAGGATAGAGCGGAAATGTCTAATGTCTTTAAAAAATTATCATAATTAGTGGTAGTGTAAGCTACTCCTTTGCGCACATTAGGAGACATGCCTATAGAATGGAGCATGAAATCCATTTTTCCACCAAAATGTTCCATGCTTTGTGCCAATAAAGCGTCTAGGTCTGCTACGGAAGTGGCATCTGCTCCGATTACGGGGGCGTTATTACATAGAGCAGCCAGGTCTTTAATCGTACCCATGCGTAAAGCAACCGGGGCATTGGATAAAACGATTTGTGCGCCTTCTTCAACTGCGCGTAATGCTACTTTCCCTGCGATAGAACGTTCGTCCAGGGCACCAAAGATAATTCCTTTTTTGCCACTCAGTAATTGATTAGCCATATTCAATTTATAAATTTAAGAGCGTAAAGGTAAAGAAAAATGAATAGGGTGCACACGATTTAACGGGTATAATTGCTGATACCCTGCTCAGATTTCCACTTAATACATTTTCTGGTATTAATAAAAAAAACTTACCTTTGCACCCTCAAAAAATAATTATAACTAAGTTTTAATCCAACTGTCATGGCAGACTTACGCTTACAGCGCAATTTCGGTATCGCCGCACATATTGATGCAGGTAAAACCACTACCACAGAACGTATTCTATTCTACACGGGTGTGAACCATAAAATAGGTGAAGTACACGAAGGTGGTGCTACAATGGACTGGATGGCTCAGGAGCAGGAACGTGGTATTACGATTACCTCCGCAGCTACTACCTGTTTCTGGAATTTCCCCACTATTCAGGGGAAAGCAATTCCTGAATCAAAAAAATACAAGTTCAACATCATCGATACTCCGGGTCACGTGGATTTTACTGTGGAGGTAGAGCGTTCCATGCGTGTACTGGATGGTCTGGTTGCGCTGTTTTCTGCAGTTGATGGCGTTGAGCCTCAATCTGAGACTGTTTGGCGTCAGGCTAACCGCTATCGTGTACCCCGCCTGGGCTTTGTGAATAAAATGGATCGTATCGGTGCAGACTTCCTGATGGTGGTACAGCAGGTACGTGATATGTTGGGTGCCAAAGCTGTTCCTTTACAGTTGCCTATAGGTGCTGAAGATAATTTTAAAGGTGTGGTGGATCTGATCACCATGAAATCATTGGTTTGGGATGATTCTACCCAAGGAATGACTTATGTGGAAGGTGAAGTTCCAGCCGATATGCTGGAAGAAGCGCAGCAATACCGTGCTGAACTGGTAGAAGCCGTGGCTGATTATGATGAAAAATTGCTGGAAAAATTCTTTGAAGATCCTAATTCTATTACAGAAGACGAAATTCATGAAGCGGTGCGCAAGGCTACTATTGATCTGAGCATTATTCCTATGCTTTGTGGTTCTTCTTATAAGAATAAAGGCGTTCAGAAGATGTTGGATTGTGTTATCCGTTACCTGCCCAGCCCCCTGGATGTGGAAGCCATCAATGGTACCGATCCGGATGATGCAGAAAAGGTATTGGTACGCAAGCCTGATGCTAAGGAACCATTCGCCGCGTTGGCTTTTAAAATTATGACCGATCCTTTCGTAG
>CAZFKK010000211.1:5230-5527 GCA_964519735.1 uncultured Taibaiella sp. | reverse complement strand
CAATGCCTCCTTGGATGAAGCGGTTAAGGAAGTAATCAAATTCAATCCCGGGCAGCCGGCTATTGATTTTGCTTTCCAGACTTTGGAGGGTAAGGATATGAAATTGTCCGACCTGAAAGGCAAAGTAGTGTACCTTGATTTCTGGGCAAGCTGGTGTGGTCCCTGCAAGGGCGAAATGCCTCATGCTAAAAAGATAAAGGAGCATTTCCAGGATAAGGATGTCGTATTTCTTTATGTATCCATTGATGATAAGGAAGATGCCTGGAAAAGGGGGATCGAAGCCATGGATATCAGCGG
>CAZFKK010000211.1:0-5220 GCA_964519735.1 uncultured Taibaiella sp. | reverse complement strand
TATCAGCGGTATCCATGCAAGGACACCGGGATGGGGCGGCCCCATAGCTAAATTGTATAAAGTACAAAGTGTTCCTGCTTATTATCTTATTGATAAAAAGGGCAATTTCGTATTGAGACAAACTCCTCGTCCCAGTCAATCTGCGCAACTCATCCAGGAAATAGAGCAGTTGCTGCAATAATCACCATCAGTCTACCGTTTTCTTAGTTACGTTTTTTAGGAAGGCTAAAAAAATTGTAAATTATAATTTATATTTTTATCTTGCCTCCTCTTAATTTGCTTTTGCTGAGCTGAAAGGCTTGCACAATTATCTTTTTTGAGAAATCTTGCTGAAAAGCATACAAGGAAAGAAGTTTTTTTATATTTTCATCGCTCAAATTTCAGTTCCACTATGCGGAAATCGATACAAAGTATTTCTATTGCCGGTTTGTTGACGGTTGGAGTAATGGCTGTCCACACCCAGTCACAAGCGCAACACGAATACGATTGGGGACATCCTGATATTCCTTATATCGAACAAAGAGGTTTTTCTTTAGGGGTGAATGTAGGGTCTGCCGACCTTTGGGGGGATGTAGGCACTAAATCTGTGCTGGATCACTATAATAATGATGTTTACCTGGATGATATATTTGGTAACATGCGCTTTATGGGGGGCCTATTTGTCCGTTATACACATATACCGGGTGTCTCCTTCAGATTAGGTATTAATTATGGCTCCTTATATGCTACTGATGAGTGGAACAAAGAGAAAGCATTGAAAGCAGAATTTATCAATGATGATTCTTATCAACGCTATGTGCGCAACCTGGATATAAAAACCAATATCTGGGAGTCCAATCTACTCTTTGAATTCAGCCCCTTCAGGGTCAGTAACTGGGAGTTTGGCCGGATGACCCATTCTCGTTTTCAACCTTATTTACTGATGGGTGTGGCGGGGTTCTATTTTAATCCTAAAGGAAGTTATGTTGACCTGGAAAGTGGTGTCAGGCGCGATGTTCCTTTAAAATCTTTGCATACGGAAGGCCAGAATTTCAGTGCTCCCGGTTATACCTTCCCTGAAAATTACAGTAACTTTTCTTATGCGGGCGTTGGCGGTATCGGATTTAAATTTGATATCGGCAAAGGCTTGGGATTGGGCCTTGAATACCAGCTTCGCTATACATTTACGGATTATTTAGATGATGTCAGTGGCAGTTATATAGATCCTTTGCATTTTGACATCGCTTATTTAAACCAACAAGGGCGCAGCGACAGAGCCTATAAGATGGCAGATCGCTCCAACGAGATATTGCCGGGCTACAAACATCAACCCGGAGAACTGCGTGGAGATCCGGGCAATAAAGACATGTATTCTACCGTTTCTGTTATGTTCTTCTGGAAAATCAAGAAACGCGACAGCCCTTGGTGGAACACTTTTTAAAGCAAGGTAATAAATGACGTAAATTGCTTTCAAATTGCTGCTTTTAAAAACGCTGTCTTCTGTTTACAGCGTTTTTTTTATTTTTATACGTTTATTTCATTAGGCTATATTTTATGTTTGGTTATCTTGAAGGGAAATTGATCGGCCTGACGCCCACACAAACTTACCTGGATGTAGCGGGCGTAGGTTATGATGTGCAACTGACTTTGCATACGTACGAGGCCATCCAGGGTAAAACCAGTTGCAAACTATTTACTCACCTGCAGATAAGAGAAGATGCCTGGGTACTGTATGGGTTTGCTACCGAACAGGAAAGGGAGGCTTTTCAGCGGCTGTTATCGGTATCCGGCGTCGGCGCTGCCACTGCCCGTATCTTGTTGTCGTCCCTGTCTGCCAGGGAACTAGCCGGTATTATTGGCAATGGGGACAGTAAAGCATTGGAAAAGGTAAAAGGTATAGGGGCAAAAACGGCCCAGCGCATTATCCTGGAGCTAAAAGGTAAACTTCCTGAGGTGGAAGGCGAATTTAGCCCTCTGGCGCACAATACTAAAGAAAATGATGCGTTAAATGCACTATTGGGTTTAGGTATTGCAAAATCTATAGCAGAAGCTGCTCTTAAAAAAGTAAAAGAAAAAGCGGATATTGCAACTTTAACTGTAGAAGACTGGATCAAGTCTGCCTTAAAAATTTTATAATTGTACCCTAATCAAAAATAATAGTAACTGGATTTACTGATTTTCAAGCATATCCCGGACTTTATAGCTCATATATAGAATAGAAAGTAGAATTGGCACAGAAGCAGCATACAAATTTTGGATATAAATTACTAGCAATCGTTATTGTGGTAGTCGCATTGGCACAGGTTTTTTCAGCCAGTGGCCACGAAGATCCTCTTTTTACCCCCGAGCCTCCGCAGCCGGACGATACCACAAAAACAAAACAGGATACCTTACGATTCCCGATCCGTGACAGGAAGCAAATAGATCCCCAGGACAACACCCGACCTTCAGGCATTGATCTGAAAGATCCTCCGAATATTAAAAAATCTGTAGAATATGATCCGGAAGAAAACCGGTATTACCTGAACGAACAGGTGGGAGAGCGGGATATTAAGAGTCCTACTTATATGGACCCGCAGGAATACCTTAGAGACCGGGGAAGGCAGGATGAAACGGACTACTGGAAACAGCGACTGGATGCGTTGAGTATGTTTAATCAGAAACCTGCCTTGCCGGCGATGTCTAAAGAAGGTGTATTCGACAGGTTGTTCGGCAGTAATAAAATCAGCGTAAAACCCCAGGGTAACCTGGATTTGTCTGTCGGGGGAAGTTGGCAGAATATGAAAAACCCCAACCTGCCTCAGCGAGCGCAAAAATATGGCATATTCGATTTTGACATGAACATGAATGTCAATGTCCTGGCCCAGATCGGAGATAAGCTTAAATTAAACATCAGCAATAACACTTTACCGAGCTTTGGAGAACAGAATATCCAGAAATTGGAATATACGGGTAAAGAAGATGAGATCATTAAGAAAATAGAAGCGGGTACAATCAGCTTCCCCCTGAATAGCAGTCTGTTAAGCGGACCCTTAGGCCTGTTCGGGCTTAAAGCCCAATTGCAGTTTGGCAAACTGATGGTCACAGGCGTGGTGTCTCAGCAAAAATCGCAGCGCCGCAGCATTAACCTTCAGGGTGGGGCACAAACGCAGACTTTCGAAATTAAAGCGGATGACTATGAAGAAAACCGTAACTTCCTTTTAGGCCAGTTCTTCTACGATACTTATGAAAAGTCACTGGAAAATTTTCCGCTCATCAACACCCAGGTCAACCTGACTGCCGTACAGGTCTGGATCACCAACAGAACCGGCGTCACACAGGGCGTGCGTCCTACACTGGCCTTGATGGACCTGGGTGAAAAAAATAGTTATATCCCCAACCTGGTAGATCCGGCAGCCGGTAACCTACCGGACAACCGGGCCAACCGTTTGTATGAAATGTTGTTGCGGAGTCCCGGTACCCGTAATCAAAGTACCGCTTCAAATAGTGTAAGGGCTATGGGCTTGCAGGAAGGCCGGGATTTTCAGACGGCGACCATGCGGATGCTGAATGCATCCGAGTTTACCTTTCAGCCCCGGTTGGGCTATATTGCCCTGAACACCCAGGTTAATCCGGATGATGTGCTGGCTGTGGCTTACCGTTATACTTATAATGGCCAGATATACCAGGTGGGCGAGTTTGCGGAAGACATGCCCCCGGATACCAGTAATGTAAAGGTCATGTACCTCAAGTTGTTGAAAGGTGTAGCGGCAAGCCCGACATTGCCTTTATGGAAACTGATGATGAAGAATGTGTATAACATTGGCAGCGGCGGGGTTACTGAGGAGAACTTCCGGCTTAATGTAATGTACCAGGATCCGGGCGGGGGAGAAAAGCGTTATCTGCCGGATGGGCCAAATGCAGGGATACCTTTATTAACACTATTGAACCTGGACAGGCTGAATCCACAGAATGACCCGATGCCGGACGGTGTGTTCGATTTTGTAGAGGGAATTACGGTGAATGCACAGCAAGGTAAAATTATATTTCCTAAACTGGAACCTTTTGGCAGTGCATTGAAACCTGCCCTGGGAGGAGATGCCCGCCTGGAACGCAGGTATCTTTACCAGATTTTGTATGATTCGACTAAGTCTATTGCCCGGCAGTTTCAGCAAACCAACCGTTTCCTGATCAAAGGAAGTTACAGAGGGTATGCCGGAAGCGGGTCTGAAATAAGCTTAGGAGGCTTTAATATACCGGAAGGTTCTGTTTCCGTAACAGCAGGAGGGCAGAGGTTGTCAGAAGGAGTTGATTACCAAGTCAATTATAGCAGGGGAAGTGTAACGATATTGAACCAGGGCATCCTCAACTCCGGCATACCGATCAGTATTTCATTCGAGGAAAATGCCAACTTCGGTATGGTCAACCAGAGCTTTATGGGCGCGCGCTTCGATTATTATGCGAGCGAAAAGCTAAGTATAGGAAGTACCATCATGAGACTTACCGAAAGGCCTTTTACTCAAAAAGTAACTTTTGGGGATGATCCTATCAAAAATACGGTTTTAGGTTTTGATGTTAATTATCAGAACGAATTTCCCTGGTTGACCCGTGCTTTAGATAAACTGCCTATATTCAGTACTGCTGCTCCTTCGCTGATCTCTTTTTCCGGTGAGGTAGCCGGTATTTTCCCCGGCCACCAGCGGTTTATTAATGCGCTTGATCCGGAAGGTTCGGTTTACCTGGATGATTTCGAAGGGGCCAACAGCTCCATTGACCTTCGTTTTCCCATAACAGGCTGGTCTCTGGCCAGCACCCCGGTGGGCGCCAAAGATGGCAACAATACACCCCTTTTCCCGGAGGCTACTAATAATACGGATTTAAGCAGCGGGAAAAATAGGGCCAGGCTGGCTTGGTATATGATCGATCCTCAACTGGTAGATGGGTCTTTCGGTACCCCTGATAATATTAAATCAGACACCTCGCTCCAGGATTACTGGCGTATAGTGCAGGTACAGGACGTCTTTCCTGATCGTCCTAAATTTGCCGTTCAAAATGCCCTGTCTACGCTTGATCTGACCTATTTCCCTTACGAACGCGGACCTTATAATTTTGATGATGTTAATGTGGTGACTGCAGGGCCGGAAGCAGGAAGGTTAACCCGGCCGGAAAGCAGGTGGGCAGGAATCCAGAAAGCGATAGATAACAATAGTAGTGATTTTGAAGCTTCCAATGTAGAGTATATCACTTTTTGGGTATTGGATC
>CAZFKK010000210.1:0-5556 GCA_964519735.1 uncultured Taibaiella sp. | reverse complement strand
CCGATCTGCAAAAAAACAACGCCCGGATCTGCTTATCGGGGTCCTGGGTTGTATGGCCGAAAGATTAAAATCCAAATTATTAGAAGAGGAGAAATTGGTGGACCTGGTGATCGGCCCTGATGCCTACAGGAGCCTGCCGGATCTGATAGCAGAAGCGGCAGGAGGACAAAAAGGCGTTAATGTACTGCTGAGCAGGGAGGAAACTTATGCTGATATTGCTCCCGTAAGGCTGGATACAAATGGCGTAAGTGCCTTCATCAGTATCATGCGGGGATGCAATAATATGTGTACTTTTTGTGTGGTTCCCTTCACCCGTGGCCGGGAACGCAGCAGGGATCCGCAATCTATCCTGGCAGAAGCACAGGAGCTTTTTGAATCCGGGTATAAAGAAGTCACCTTGCTGGGGCAGAATGTAGATAGTTACTATTTCCATGCGAATGATGGTTCCGAACCGGTTAATTTTGCGCAACTGCTGGAACAAACAGCACTGATCTCACCTAAGTTAAGGGTGCGCTTCAGCACCTCACACCCTAAGGACATTACAGATGACGTATTGTTCACCATGAAGCGTTACGCAAATATTTGCAAGTATATACACCTGCCGGTACAAAGCGGCTCTACCCGTATCCTGCAATTAATGAACCGGACCTATACCCGGGAGTGGTATATCAGGAAAGTGGACCGCATTCGGGAGCTCCTGCCGGAATGTTCTATTTCCAGTGATATCATTGCAGGTTTCTGTACCGAAACGGAAGAAGATCATCAACAGACATTGGACATCATGCGCTATAGCCGCTATGACCTTTCTTATATGTATGCCTATAGTGAAAGACCGGGTACGCTGGCACAACGCCGTTATGAAGACGATATTCCCGAAGAAGTAAAAAAACGCCGCCTTATAGAGATCGTAGCGTTGCAAAGGCAACTGTCGGCGACCAACTATCAACAGGACATCGGTAAATCTTTCGAAGTTTTGATAGAGGCAGAGAGCCGCAGAAGTACGGAGGATTGGAGCGGGCGCAATACCCAAGGGAAAGTCATCGTTTTTCCCAAGGAAAACTATAACCTCCAAAAGGGAAGCTATGTAATCGTTAAGATAGAAAGCGCTACTTCAGGTACCTTAATCGGCAGGATTGAAGCGCTCCCGGATTAAGAATACGGTTAGCATTATTCATAGCTGCAGGTCAACTCAATGCTATTGTGTTGTCGATAATCATACCCATAACAAAATGGGAGCTATGGAACGGTTCAGAGAAACATAATTCGCTGATCAATACGAAAACCAGATGGATATTATTGACCATCTTAAAAATATAAATTATAATGGATCTGCAAAACATTAAAAACAGGTTTGGCATTATAGGGAATGATCCCCAGCTCAACTATGCGCTCCAGGTAGCGGAACAAGTAGCCAATACGGACCTGAGTGTATTAATATTCGGAGAAAGCGGTGTAGGTAAGGAGGTTTTTTCCCAGATCATACATAACCTCTCCGCCCGCAGGCATAATCCTTTTATCGCGGTCAACTGTGGTGCCATCCCTGAAGGCACTATCGATTCAGAATTATTTGGTCATGAGAAAGGGTCCTTCACCAGTGCAAGTGATCAAAGAAAGGGTTACTTCGAAACGGTAAATGGCGGTACCATATTCCTGGATGAGATTGGTGAAATGCCGGTAGGCACCCAGGCCAGACTTTTAAGAGTCCTGGAAACCGGCGAGTTTATCCGGGTAGGTTCCTCTAAGGTTTTAAAAACTAATGTACGGGTCATTGCCGCTACCAATAAAGACCTGCTTACCCTCACCCGAAACGGCAGGTTCAGAGAAGACCTCTATTACCGTCTCAATACCGTACCGATCCGCGTACCTGCCCTTCGGGAAAGGCCTGAAGATATTCCTTTATTATTCAGAAAATTTTCAGGCGATTTTGCCGAGCGTTACAAGGCTATACCTGTGCAACTGGATGAGCAGGCCCGTAAATTATTGATGAGTTATGGATGGCCGGGCAATGTACGGGAGCTTAAAAATATTGCCGAACAGATTTCAGTGCTGGCCAAAGACAAGATGATATCTGCCGATCAGTTAAGCCAATTCCTGCCTACCCATGAAGGAGCTACACGTATGCCTGCCCTGAGTAGTCATGGCGGCGCTCCCATTCCCAGCTTTTCCGGCCATGGTGGTCACCAGGAACAAAGCAATACTACAGAAAGAGAGATCCTTTATAAACTGTTCTTCGACCTTAAGAAGGATATGAATGACCTCAAAAAAATGCTGTTCGAGTTAGCTCATCATAACGGTTTTAACGTCGGTGGGTCCGGATCCGGCATCCCAACGGACCCGGCTATCCTGCCTGCTATGGAAAGTAACCTTCCGGAGAATAATACCTTTAGTACCCCGGCGATCGCCAATTACAATTCGGGAAATGAAAAGAAACCGAATCCTGCTTTCATTATTCATCATCCGGGTGAAGACCTTAATCATCACGAGGAAGTGGAGGAATCCCTCTCCCTGATAGACCGGGAAAAAGAATTTATTATCAAAGCCCTGCAAAAGCATAAGGGGAAGCGCAAAGATGCAGCACATGAACTGGGTATTTCGGAACGAACCCTTTACAGGAAAATAAAGGAATATGATATTGAGGAATAAAGGTGGTTTAACCTTCTTTAATAAATCTCAATGCACTCTCATGACCTGTTCCGCTAACCTGCAACAAATACATCCCGGAAGACAACCCGGATACATCCAGGGTATGCTCCCCATTCCCATCCCGATCAATGGAGTGTTGTTGCAGAAGCGCTCCGTTTATCGATAAAACGTTGAACAGGATTGGCTGATCTGCAGCATGGTTGAGTACTATTGTCAACCGGTTGCGGACCAGGGTAGCCTTTAAGCTTACAGACAGGGGAACCCATGGCTTGCTTAACTTTATGACAGGGCTGTAATACCTTTCCCCGTCCAGGTCAATAGTGGTTAACCGGTAGTAGGCCATATCCTTACCAGGGCTAATATCTTCATACATATAAGAAGCGCCATGCGGTTGTTGTTGTGCCGACACCTCAGCAATGCTATGGAACGCTGTAGCATCTTCACTCCGTTTCAGGGCAAAATGACTGATATTTCTTTCCCCTCCTGTTGCCCAGTTGATCCGCACCTTATTGCCTGAATACTGTGCCTTAAATTCCGAAAGAGCGACCGGTAGAGGGGTTTGCGATTGAATCAAAATATCATCGATCCTGAAAGATGCACCCCCGCTTGCTGTTTTTGCAAAGGTAAGGTTGAGCTTTTTACCCTCGGGTAGCGTTACCGATGGTGTCCTGTATTGCCATGCCGTAGATCCGGTACCCGTGGGCAAGGCCAGGGGTAGAGGGATAGCCGTTCCTCCATCCACCGAAGCCAGGATACTAATGCCTGCGCCATCTTCTGCCACAGTACTTTTTTGAATACCAAATGAAATGGATAAGTTTGTCCCTCCATCTATATTTATATTATTGATCTCAAATTGAGACATTATAGTAGAGGTCAGAAAAACACAGTTTCCTCCCGATGCAAGAGGATAACCTGAAGAAGCTGTTGTCGTTCTGACATCTCCATTACCGGAATAAATAGTTTCTTCCGACCCGAAATACCTGAAACCGGTATGCTCTGTAATCGCCGTATTTGCACTTACCGCTATCGCTCCCATATCTTCGTCAAAAATGTTCACCTGGCCATGTACTTTTTCCTGTAAACTTAGCGTGCTTATAAAAACAACACTCATAACAAAGGATTGGATAACGGATAAAACATCATTCTTTTGCATAGGAATCAGAATTATAAGATGAGTTTAGAAAGATAAAGTTAACAAAATAAAAACACATCAATAAAAATTAAATTTCCTTCCCTCTCTTATTAGGTTTGCCCGAAGCAGCAGACCGTTTGTTTACGGCATTAATTTTTTACCTTTGTGCTCCAATTCAAATCTATTTATGATGAACAAATTTCTCTTTACTGTATTAATCAGTGGTTGTATTATCGGCAGCAGCCAGGCCCAGGAATTAAAATTGCCTGCTCCCAGTCCTTCAACTGTAGTGAAACAGGATTTCTCCACGTCCAATATTGAGATCAGCTATAGTCGCCCTTCCGTACGTGGCCGTAAGATCTTCGGGGACCTGATTCCCTACGGTGAAATATGGCGGACCGGTGCTAACAGCGCCACCCGCCTTACCTTTGGCGAGGAATTGAGTTTTAACGGACATAAGATCCCTGCCGGCAGTTATGCCCTCTACACCGTTCCCGGAGCAAAAGAATGGAAAATCATTATCAACAAAGGGATCGGCAACTGGGGTGTTTCCGGATTCGACCCCAAAGATGACCTGGCAACATTTACGGTTCCCGTAAGTCAGACCACAGAAACCGTTCAATCGTTCACGATCTCTGTGGACAATATCACCATCAACTCCTTTGATCTGTCGATTGCCTGGGAAAACAGTAAAGTGGTGATCCCTGTAAAGGCGGATAATGACCAACGCATTACGGAATACCTTGAAACGGCTATCAATACTCCCAAACGTCCTTATCAACAGGCCGCCAACTATTACCTGGAGACAGGAAAGGATCTGAACAAAGCTTTGGACTATACCAACAAAGCTATTGCTGAAAATCCAAAAGCTTTCTGGCTACATTGGTTAAAAGCACGTATCTACCAGAAGCAGAACAACAAGCAAGAAGCTGTTGCCGCCGCGCAACAAGCTGCCAGCATGGCTGTGGGTACTCCCTATGCAGAAGAGTATAAGAACAATGCGATTAAGCTGGAAAAAGAAATGAAGTAAAGAATAGTTATTTACATTACCATTGATGAGGCTGTCCCAAAAGGTCAGCCTCATTGTTTTTATCAATTTATAATTTACTTGGAAATATTAGAGTGGTTTAATGCGAATTTTCAGTAAAAAGCTAATTAAAGCCCATGCTTAGGCCCTGTTTGCCGGACAAAACCAAGTCATTGCCGGGGTAAGTGCAACCTTTGCCGGGGTAGTTTACCTTATCGCCGTTCCTCCACGTGTCATGGCTTCCGGATGAGGCTTATTGTTGCCGGCGAGCAAAGTATAGCTGGTGGACAGCACAGCATAGTGGAGCATAGCTACCTCCGGCTACCCCGAACTTATGGCATAGCCGGACATCGATGCCAGGGCCCAGAGGGATATACTTTATCCCCGTCCTTCGAAAGGACAAAGAGGAGTAGATATGGCCTGTGGAGAGGTGACTATACCCTGTTGAGAGACAGGCAGGCATTGTATCCTCCAGGGATAACTTAGCTCCGGCCGGGACCAGGGCATCACCGAGGGGAAAGGACCGGGCTATGGCCGGGTATACCTTATAGCCGCCCTATCCCGATGTTATAAAGGGCGTGGCAGCAGCTCATCCCTTCCGGGCATCGCCTTCCCGGATAGGGACACTTCATCCCGGAACAAAAACAGCAGTATGTCAGACAATGCTGCGATATCGCTGTATCGCTATAATGTGATCACGAACAGCTTCGCCGTCTTTAAGGTCGGGGATGCACTATGGACCACCCGCGTTGAG
>CAZFKK010000209.1:0-5558 GCA_964519735.1 uncultured Taibaiella sp. | reverse complement strand
GCTTTGAAAGTGAGCATAGGCTTTCATGCAAGAAAGGATATTCTTTGTGTCAGGAACCTGTATAAAGTTGTTGTTATTACCGTGCACCGGCAACATCCGTTGTGCCTGTATTCAACTGTACAGGAGCAGGGTAGCCTTTGCCCTGTAACGCGGCAATGGGTACAACCCTATCTTTCTGACCGGTTACAGACCGGGTGACCTTCCCCTTTTTTGCCCCATCCAACTTACTGGCGGCAACGCCGTCTTTGCTTTGGACAGCAGTATCCTTAGCAGTAGCTTTTGGAGTATTGATGTTCTCTACAATAGGATTTCCCTGCGCATCCCGGTTCATTTCATTTAATGCATCACTGAGGGCTTCTTTTTCTTCATTGCTCAACTTCTCGTATTTAATGCCATATACTTGCAGGACACGGGTAGCATCCTCCAGGGTATTGGTGCCGCGTTCATACACATCCCGGTAAATATGGAGACTGCCATTTTCCGCCACAATGGTTTCATAGCGTAATTCCACCAACACCGGCTTATCTAATTTAACCGATTGGGTCTTGGTTTTGTTTTTTTCGAAACTTTGGATACTGTCTGTTGAAATAGGCATCCCCGACACTTGCACCAGCACATGGGTGAAATCTTTGACCTGTTCGTTCGTTAAGCCTACACATCCGTGTGAAGCAAAGTTGCCCAGCTTAGCCACCGCTTTTCCCCCATGAATCAGGGAAGGCATACCGATGGGAATCTTAATAGGGCCAAGAGGGTTTAGTTTACTGCCGGCAGCTACTTTTTCACCTGCCTTTACTTTGCCTTTTACCCAGGGTTCATCCGGTGGCGTCCAGGTTGGATTGAAGATGATATTTTCTATGCGGCGCATTCCCGTAGGCAAGGGGAATTCAGGATAACCGATGCCGACGCGGTAAGTGTTCTGTAATTGTCCCTCCTGGAATACATCCATCCGGAAGGCCGGGGCATTGATCACGATCCGGGTATCGCCGGGTACTGCATTAGGTTGTGTCGGAAACAATCCATCCAGGTCGCCGTGGGCATAACGATCCGCTACTAAGCGTAACAACTGGCCTGCCTTTTCCTTACCTAATATGGAGCTTATTTGTTCTTCTGAATGCTTCATTGCCGCGCGTGCAGAGCCCAGGTAGTCTGTGCCATCTTCACTGAGGTCCGCTACTGAAGTACGGGCTGCTGTTTTGAGTTGTTGTACCTGATCGTCGTTCAGTTGTAGCTTTGCTTTCAGATCGGTTTCAAAACCTTCTTCAAAAAACAGGGCGTCGAGAACGGGTAGTGTAAGCCCCATATCCCGCACCTTACGGGCGTTGTCAGGTCCTGCAGCTTCCTTTTGTGCTGAATAGGCCTTATCGGAGGTGTCCTGGTTGGTGCATCCTCCAAGCAGGATGAGGGTCATTAAAAGAAGGATCCCGATTGCAGGGCGTTTGAAATTATTCTTTTGTGTTATAGTCATGGATGTTGTTGCTTTTGAACACGTTAATACTGCATTTTCCTTTCCCCTGACCGGGTAAGGGTTGGCAAATAGCTAACAAATATTTTCCGGATAAGTTGAGTGAGATTAAGTTATATACGCATATTAAACGTTAAAAATGTGGCAAATGGATTTTATTTATGTTTGTGGAAGAGGGGTAACAAGTGATTCCATTTGCAGCATTCCTTAGCTGCATTAGCATTTGAGAACCGCCGGGCAGGCACTTCTATAATAATTCATATAGCCTGGAAGAATGACGGTTTGCCTTCTGTGATAAGGACGGAGCTGCTTATCACAGAAGGCATCAATGTATTTAGTGGATTATTTAGTGGGTAACTGCTGCATTTGATCAGTTATACTTTTGTGCATCTCCCCGTCATTCATAAATGATTTAAGGTCGTTGATCAAAATTCTGCTTTGTTTTTTATTGGGATAATGCCATCCTGTATTTATCAGTGATGTTCCTTTAATATAGTTGTTTACTTGAATGCTATTATTGTTTATAATAATATAAATTTGTTCATGAATATTTATCCCTGAACTGAACAGACGGCTATTGATGATTACTAATCTATTATTATGCTTTACTTCATAATGGATATTTCGTAGCTTTAAAAAAAAATCAATCTCTCCAAGTGTCATCTCTGCAGGCACATTAGTCTGGATCCTGGTAAAGTTTAATTTAATAACGAAGCTTATATAGAAATAAATCAGTAAACCTAAAATTATCACGGAGCTAATTAGCCCATAGGGATTGGCCTGGATAATATCATAAATCAAAATAGTTCCTGATATCAATATAAATACTGCATTAACCAAAAGCGTGGTTATAATGCGTTTATTGTATTTATACCGGTTATGGAGACGGGCATATTCAAATTCATTTTCGTGGAGTAACATTTTTAATTTTTTTAGGACGAGCAAAATATCAGAGAAATAGATTGATATGGATGTTGACAATCTACGAATATAAATATTTTATTGAAAAAAAGCATTTACAATAAAAATTATCTGGCCACTTCCTATCCACAGTTTCCTCTCTTTATCTGTGAAAGAGCTAAAATATAGTCATTACATAAGCCCCTTTTTGTCGCGAAATGGCTGAACTACGTAGTTTCCTGATATATCATTACAGTTTAATGCTAATTCGCCAGGCATACCTCTCGCTGCCGAAGATTTCTCCTCCAAAATATTTGATAATATAAAAATATTATTATTTTTATGGGTAAATACTTGCATTATGACAAAAATTTATAGTGATACTTTACTAGAGGCTAACTGCATAGAAGATAGAGAAGCCCATATTATAGAGACTTTTAATCAGAAGTTGCTTGATTATAATATTAGCAAGTCAAAGGTGCTGCAGTTCTTAAATATTGATAAACTGGTTTTTGAAGAAGTAATGAATGGCACCTCCAGGCACCCCAGCTTATTGACTGTTATGAAGCTTGCGCAGTTTATGGAAATTGATCTCCTTGCTTTTATTCAGGACATCTTAATGCAGCGTGCAGACCATATCGCTACATTTGACAATGTCAGCAATATGACTTTTCTCTTGAAGAATTTCGATGTAAAAGCTTTAAAAAAATTAGACTTTTTTGAAAATGATGATGATATTAATTACCAGATAGGCAGAATGCTTGCTTTTTTTGGGTACGACACGATACAAGCGTATGAAGAACAGCTTGAAAAGCCGCTGTATAGTCGAACTAAGCGAAATTTTTCTGATAAGATGAAAGATTTCTGGATTAAATCTGCTTACCAGACGTTCCGGATTATTGACAACCCCAATGATTATGATAGAACCCGGCTGGAAGCGTTAATAGTCAAGATCAAGCCTTACACACAAGACATAGAGGACGGGTTTCTAACCGTCTGCAGAGCGCTCTACAATGTTGGCGTTACTGTAATTATCCAGGAATATTTATTGAACAGCCGGGTAACAGGTGGCACATTTATCATCAACAACAAACCCTGTATTGTAGTGACGGATTCTGATCATAAATACCCCACTATCTGGATCACGCTGTTACAGCAGTTGCATCATGTGCTATGTAATTTTGATCTCCTGAAAAACCACAATTTCCATCTGACCGGAGACCATGATTTACTTTTAGTTGGAGAGCAGGCAGAAGCCTTCGCAAGAGACTATTTTCTTTCGAGAGATAATTTTGAGTATATCGAAAGATTTATAAATAATCCTTCTCTGGTATCAAAATTTGCCCGGGAAAATGAAGTACATGTATCCATTGTGTATTCGTTGTTCGATGGGTATCTTAATCAGTCAGGCGGTAAAAAATTCCATAGTGATAAAAAGTTTTATCCGGATTATACAGGCTTATTAGCAAGCCTTAATCCTTTATCCTGGGAGGATGCCAGCATCAAAGAAACCGGTGAAATCATTAAATCCATTCTAGAAATTAACTAAAACAAATTACAGGGGCATCCGGTGTAGCGGCAAGTCCACACAATGGGCCAGGTAGTAAACACGTTCATTATAATCGTATGCTCAGCTCCAGCCCGCTGTGAAAGTTCATATGTTTTAGTGAAAAGGTTTGTCCGGCTTGTATTTGTGGATTTGAATAGCCTGCGCTGAGCAGTAGTCCGATACCTAGAGTGGGGGTTAAATACCATGTAGGTCGGATGGATCCGCCTATATAAAATGATTGGGCCCGACCTTTTTTGTATAGGGTTTCTGTATGAGGTGCCTTTTTAATGTTTTCTGCAATCTGGGGTGTAAATACAGTGGTACTCCCTGCAAGCGCAGCGATATTAATGTGCAATGCGGGTAATACGCGTAGCTCATAATAAGGACCTATAGCCGCGGTCAGCATACGGTAGCCTGTGGTGGCTTCCACCCGGGCAGCAGTGGCCGATTTATCCTGATCGAGAATTGTATGAGCGGCTTTTTCGGCATTATAGGAATGAGTCTGTCCTGTTATTTCCACAGCTATGCCCAAAGGTTTGTAGATTTTATGCTGAGCTGCAACCGTTGCAAACCCTCCATGATCAGCAAACCCATAAGGAAGCTGATTGGTCTCCGTAATGATGCCGGATAACGCTGCATAACCTGCAGCCAAAGATAATTGGAAGATGGGTTGGTGCGGTTTTTGCTCTTTGGCCAACACTGCGCCAACCTGAGTCCCCAATAGGCTGGCCAGTAACAGTAATCGGGGTAAACACAAATGTCTGTTCATGGTTGATATCAGTTCTTTTTTTCCAGGATGAACCGGTTATTCAGTGGTTGCACAGGCCTTGCGTTGTTGGGGTAATAGCTGCTGAAGAGCATGATCTGCTCATGGGAAGCCTCCATTGGTGCTCCAAAGATAACAAACTGTACGGCATGGCTACAGGGCGGGGTCGTGAGCGTACCCGCGTAGGTATAAAATCCTTTTTGCTCAGGGATGATATTGTTGAGGTCTACCATAACGCCAGTAACGA
Source organism: uncultured Taibaiella sp. (assembly GCA_964519735.1). GTDB lineage: Bacteria > Bacteroidota > Bacteroidia > Chitinophagales > Chitinophagaceae > Taibaiella. The sequence continues at coordinate 634 of CAZFKK010000209.1, read as the reverse complement.
CTTCCTTTTTCTTCACATCAGGAATATTGTCGAATACGGCTTGAAGGAACTCATTTTTTGCACCTTCTTTAATCATACGTGCATAAACCATAATATTGCCTTCGTCATCGATATGCACTACATGTAGCTCCATGGCGCTGGCATCACCATTAATCGTATGCTCGCTGTGGCGATGCAGGTGAAATTGTGCAAACCGGTAGGTGCTGCCATTAAATAGAGTCGTGTTTTTATCGTCAGTTGCATTTACTTGAATCGTGTGTCCGTTATCCACAATGTTCATGGCAAAAGGAGAATAGGATACGGATATATCAGGGAGGTCCTCTGAAGTGATGGTGTTTGAAGTCTCAATATTTATGGGTGACTGTGCTTTGGAACCACATTCTGAATACCCGATCTGTTGCCAATCCGGGTTTTCATATTCCCAATGGGCTTCATGCCGAACAACTTCAGCTGATTTATTACACCTGATGGTGGCGATTATACTACCGATTGCAGCAGCTAAAAGGAGTAAACGTTGCTTCATGGCACGAAAATAACGTTTGTTTAGGATATTTGAGAGGAGACGAATAACTTTATACTTGAATTTATAAGGGATAAGCCGATAGAAGCTATAAAAAAAGCCCTGAAATCTACC
>CAZFKK010000208.1:0-5558 GCA_964519735.1 uncultured Taibaiella sp. | reverse complement strand
GACTTACTAACCGCTTCATATAACTCCAAGGGGGTTAAATCGTACTGCTGCAGTTTTACGGGGTCAACAGATATCTCGTATATTTTTTCCTGTCCTCCAAAAGCCACCACATCGGCTACACCGGGAACACTGCGCAATTCTTTATCTATAGTCCAGTTCTGAATGGTGAGCAACTCGCGGCTGTCCCGCTCCTTACTTTGCAGCACATAACGAAAGATCTCTCCGGTTGGGCCATAAGGCGGCTGTACATCTGCATCCACGCCTTCTGGTAATTGCACATTCTTCAACTGATTATTGACCTGCTGACGGGCAAAAAAATCCTCAACATCATCTTCAAAAATGACTTTGATAACAGAGAGGCCGAACATGGTAATGCTGCGCACATTAGTCTTGCGCTGCACGCTGTTCATGGCAATCTCAATAGGTGTTGTTACAAAGCGCTCTACTTCCTCCGCGCTCCTGCCACTCCACTCCGACACAATGATGATCTGTGTATTGGTGACGTCAGGAAATGCTTCTATAGGGATCTTAATATAACTTACAATACCCGCGATGACCAAAAGACCCACCCAAAAAAAAGTAAAGAATTTATTTTTTAGGGAAAACCCAATAATATTCCTGATAAAATTATTCATGGCTTTCTTAGTCGTTTATAGCATCATAAATTAACAGTCCATTCTGTGCGATCACCGTTTCTCCCGCAGACAAACCATTTTGCACATAGGTCTTATCTCCTAGCTGACGATACAACTCCACCTGGCGGGTTTCGATGTTGTTCCTATCTTTAAATACCATTACCCAATACTTACTCTTATCAAAGATGACCGCATTGGAAGGCAGGACTATTAACTGCTTATCTTCATTATAATGTACATCAACCGTGCAGTTCATCTCCGGCTTTAGCTTAAAATCCGAATTGGGCAACCTGACACGCACTTTCATGGAACGGCTTGCGGGATCTATCACATTGTACATTTTCTCAATTTTGCCCTCATAATGTGCATCAGGGAAAGCAAGGGTATGCACGACCACATCAAATCCTGCCTGGATCTTGCTGATATCCGATTCATTGACATTAGCAACAGCCCATATTTCATTAATTTCCGCTATAGTAAACAAAGGTTCGTTTTTATCAGACCGTAACAGATCGTTGATGGTAATATTTTTAAACGTTACGAAACCACTTATCGGTGCGGTTACGTTAAATGTAGAGCCGTCCTTAAGCTTATAAATGCTGTAAACATTACTGATCCTTTGCAATTCAGCCCTGGATTTGGCCAGATCTTTCTCTGCAGCGGTTACTTCTTTTTCAGAATTCAACTTGCCTTCATACAGATCCCTGGCAACCTGGAGGTTTTTCTCTGCAATGGCTATATCGTTAATGGCATCCAGTTTTTCCTTTTGGAAAGCGGCCACTTCACTACTTTGAATAACAGCCAGTACCTGCCCTTGCTTCACGTAATCACCCAGGCCTACATGAATAGATTTCACAACGCCACTGACAATAGAATTGACATCTGCAACTTTATTATTATCTGCAGTAATACGCCCGAATAGCCGGATCTCATTCTTAACCTCCTCTGTTGCTACCTGGTGAAAACCACATTTAGCCATCATGGTATCACTCATAGAGAAAGTAGTGATCGTTTCTTCGGGCTTATCCTGGCGGCAACTATTCAGTGCAAGCAGTAAGAAGCCGGCCAGGCTTATATATTTCAACAAGATGGTCTGTTTCATATTATAAAATATCTTTCCCGATTAATAGATTTAAAGATTCTGCTGCCCCAACCAATTCGGTCTTGATCCTGGTTAATTCGGTAAACGCACTATTATAGGCTTCAAAAAAATCGACAAATTCAATAATAGATACGTTATGCTTTTTAAAATTATCCGTCATCCCTTTTATGGTTATTTCAAAATCGTCGTTATATAACCTGGCAGCCTCTTTGTACTCAGATACCATCTGGACATAATACGCATAATTATTACGTAAGTTGCTTAACACCTCCTGTTGCCTGGCTTGCAGCAGAAAGCCCGCCTCCTTCTCTTTAAATAGTGCAGACTTAATATTGCCCTGATTACGGCTCCACAAAGGCAAGGGCAGGGCAATGCCTGCGTTTACCTCATTATTGAAAGCACCACTGCGCTGGTCATAGCTGGAAAAAAGACTAATATCAGGTATAGCGGATCTTCTCTGGAAATGAGCCTCCTGTCCGGCCAGGATTTTATCTTGCCGGGCCATCAATAATTCAGGCTGATGGTCCAGCGCAATCGAAACTAATTGCTCGAAATTATAGGGTTTGATATACTCCTCTACTTCCTTATCCGAAAAATGGAAACCTACGGACGCATCCGTTTGCAATAAAATCTGCAGGTTAGCTTGTGCTTCGAAGTATTGCTTTAACAGATCGGACCGGTCATTATGTAATTTCAGATAGGCTCCTTTAAGCCTTACCACGTCTTTAAGGGGTATATTTCCTTTATTGGCCTGAATCTGGTAATCATTCAGAAAGGTTTGAATCAACGCTAGTTGTTCATTGTATTTATCCAATAAAGCGTGTTGTAACCCTACGATAAACAAATCACTATGAAGCCGGCACTTCAATTGCCTTAGCAATTGTTGAAATTCCAGTTCCGCAATCAGGGCATTCGTTTTTGCCATTTCTATTTCCATCTTCCGTTTACCCCCCAATAGGATAAGTTGCTCCATCTGAAATACCTTTTGACCTGAGGCTCCGGTGTGAAAAGCTTTTTTATTTTCCGGGTCATAGGCATTAATACTTGCGGTAAAAAGGGGATTGGGATACAATTTTGCCTGGATAACCTGCGCCTTTTGTGCTTCAATATTCATTGCAGCGGCAAGCAAATTAAAGTTATGGGCTAAAAAAAGGCTGTCTGCCTGTTGCAGATTAAGTTTGAGGGTATCACTTGCCCCGGCAGTAGTAATAGATAGAAACGATAGATTAAGGATCAATAAAAATATTGACTTTCGCATGAGCGCTTTGCTGTTGAAAGCGCAAATATTTAATTATCGACCTTAAAAACACCTTAAAATGAATAAAAGTCAGTTTAAGGTTGGCTACCGGAAGCGGAAGACCTTAGCGGCAATAACACTTCAAATACATTCCAATCCCCATTAAGGGATTGATAATTTACGGCTCCATGATGCAGGCTAATAATTTTATACACAAAGACCAGGCCTAACCCAAAGCCCCGCTTACCGGTACTGTTAGCCCCTCTGAAGAAATGCTGAAAAAGAAACCGATTTTCCTGATCCGTAATAGCAGGTCCATGATTTTTAAAAGCGATGGCCACATGCCCCTCTTTATGCATCATACTTATCTTAGCAGTACCGTCATCACTGTATTGCACACAATTGTCCATTAAGTTGGTCAGGGCTGCTTTTAGCAACCGTTGATTAGCCATGATCAATAAGTCACGCTCCTGGAGGTCGCCTATATATTCAATAGAAAACTGAAAAGACGGATGTATCATTTTTAACGCTGCAGCAATATCAAAGATCAGCTCATCGACCCTGAGCGGATCAGACAATACCGTGCTGCCGGTCTCTGCCTTTGCAATTTCCAACAAGGAATTAATGATCTCACTTAAGCTCTTGGTATCTTCTTTTTGATTTTTTAAGAGAATTTGAATTTTATTTTTGTCGCTTTCCTCTTCAATTTTCTCAAAGTTGGAGACCAGGATAGCAATAGGTGTTTTGAGCTGATGCGAGATATGGTGCACTGCATGCTTCTGAAAAGCAAAAACTTCGTTCATACGTTTCATCAACTTATTAAACTGCTGCGCCAATAGCGTTATTTCGTCTTTGGATGATTTAACCTCTATGGGAATATATTTCTGGTCAAAATGGTAATTATTGATCTTATGCGTGATGGCAAGAAGCGGTTCGGTTATTTTCTTTGATAAATATAAGGCAATGAGAAATGTAACCAGGGTAACCACACCAAATGTTGCTATAAGTACATATTTAAGATAACGCAACTTAGTATAACCGAAAGTATCATAAGCTTTACTGATGCCGTAGTAAATATTCCCATTCCCTTCAATATAAGTACCTATAACATCGTACAATCCTTCTTTAGTCTCTATCCATTTATTATCAGGGTTCAGCGTAGACAAGAGTTCCCGGGATACCGAAACCGGCATATCATCAATACTGGAATAAATCAGTTCTTTATCCCTGTTAAACAATAACATTTTCTCATCATACAAATCATTAATCGTTAGCCGATCAATGGATTTAATAAATTGTCCGTCGATTTGTCTTATTTGATCCAGTAATTCTAAAGTGGTTACAATTTTCTCTTTCTGCCTTTGTTGAAACTCTTCTTCCCGGCGCGCAGAAGAAAGAATATAAATAAAGATAAAGGCTACACCAATGACCAATGTTGTAGCTGCGGAAAAATAAAGTACTATTTTCTTACGGATATTCATACACCGTCAAAGTAATAACCAAAACCAATTTTGGTTTTGATAGAGGTTTTACCAAAAGGTTTGTCAATTTTATTCCTCAAAAAATTAATGTACACTTCTATGGTATTTGTCTGCACATCCACTGCATTATGCCAGATCTCTTTAATCAGTTCCCTTTTTGAAACCAGCTCCCCTTTATTGACAATCAATTTCAATAATATCTGGAACTCTCTCGGGCTTAGGTCAATAGGCTGCCCCTGCCTGGTTACCGTTTTCGTAGTTGTATTAATGACCAGGTCATCCGCCAGAAGTACTTCTTTTTTAGAAAGAGGTGATAAATTATTTCTCTTCAATAAGGATTGAATGCGTAAAAGCAATTCACGCATGTAAAACGGCTTGGTAAGGTAATCATCCGCTCCCGCATCATAACCTTGTACTTTATCTTCCAGTTCGTCAAAAGCAGTGAGCATGATTACAGGTGTATTCTTATCAAATGTCCTGAATTCACGGCAAACTTCATAGCCGTTTTTGCCCGGCAGGTTGATATCAACAATAATGCAATCAAAAGATTTCCTCTTCAATAGCTTCACCGCCATTAAGCCATCGAAAACCGCCTCAACCTGGATATCTGCTTCGGTCAATACATCCTTGATGTTACGGCTTAATGCCGGATCATCCTCAACCAATAATATGCTTTTCATATTTTCTAAAAAATATCCCGGGACAAATGTAAGACAGATTTCAACGAAAAGAGGCTGTCCCCGGCTTGGGAGACAGCCTCTTTTCCATTATTGTTCCACAATCCCCGATGCCTCACCGGTTTAATAAGCCCGGGCAAACAATACTCTTTCCCTGGAAGGATTACCTGTCAGAATACATTTACCTTCTTCTTGTGCATTATCCAGGGGAATGCAGCGAATAGTGGCTTTTGTCTTTTGCTTGATCTGTTCTTCGGTTTCGGGAGTTCCATCCCAATGGGCGGCTACAAATCCTCCTTTCTGATCCAGGATCTGCTCAAATTCTTCCCAGGTATCTGCCGGCGTAATACGTTCATCCCTGAAAGCTTTAGCTTTATGGAACATATCCTGTTGAATAGTCTCTAAACGCGCTTCAATATAAGTATC
>CAZFKK010000207.1:0-5564 GCA_964519735.1 uncultured Taibaiella sp. | reverse complement strand
GGCAATGAGCAATAACCTTTCCTGCCAGCTTAATGCGACCAAAGCCCGGGTGGCTTCGGAATGTTTGATGATATTATGGACCAGTTCCTGGATAATGCGGTAGATGACCAACTCCTTTGTCGATTCCAGCCGTATCGCCCGGCCTGATTCCTGTACATTGATGGGAATGCCGGAAGAGGCATTTACCCGGTCGCAAAAGTCCTTTATCGCTTTGCCTATGCCATTTTGGTTGAGGTTGGACGGCACCAGGTTATGGGCAGTCCGCCGCAGTTCATCTGCGGCCACATCTGCCAGTTCCATGGTGGTGATAAAGTTAGCTTCTTCGGCAATATCCTTCCTTTTGGCCCTCAGGGTGACCAGATTGAGCTTGATGGCCGATAGGAAGCCGCTTACCCCATCGTGCAGTTCCTGGCCCACGCGTAAGCGCTCTGCCTCCTCGCCGTCCGTAGTTGCTCTCAGGATGTCCAGTTGCTGTTGTTGTGTCAGACGGCGGAACCTGGTCACCTGCAGATAACCGATAAAAATAAAGATAATGATCAGCAGGAGTATGGCCAGGGAGACAATGCCTTTGGCTGCTTTTTGCCGCTGATTTTTGGCCTGTTCCTTCAGTATTTCACTTTCCTTTACGGCCAGTTGCCGGTCTTTTTCTGCAGTACGGTAGCTTACTTCCAGTTCATTGATAGCTTTTATTTTTTCACTGCTCAGCAGACTGTCATAGAGCTGATGGTACAGTTTATGTTGCAGGAGCGCTATCTGGTAATGCCCGGTGTATCGGTAGATTTCCGAAAGCATCCGATGCGCTTCCATACGTTCATCCTTGATGTTCTTTTGGTCGGCAATTTTTAAGGCTCCCAGTATACTATGCTCCGCTTTATTGTAGTTTTTGAGCTGCAGGTAAACTTTCCCTAAAAGGTACCCGAATCTCACTTTAATGTAGGTATTATTGCCGATCTCTTCATCGTTTACCGGAGCTATGTACTTCATCGCTTTTTCCGGCCTTCCCTGCTTCAGCATGATTTCCGCTGCCGAACAGCGGAGGGCGATAACGGCCATATCCTTCGGCATCCGGTATTTCCGGGCCAGGGCCATGCCTTCTTGATAGCAGGCCATAGCGCTATCATAGGCCTTAAGCCTGATGTATACATCCATTTTATTGGCCGTTATGATGGAAAGTGTTGGCCATATACTGTTCCTCCTGGCTATGGTCTCTGCACGTGCAAGGTATTCCTGTGCTTTATCATACTGCTGAAGTTGTATATAGACAAGGCTCAGGCTGTTGTAGTTATTCGCTAGCGTTTGTTCCGTACCGGCCCCCCCCTGCCTTAAACTTTCCCGCAGGGCGCTATCGTAGTACCTGGCGGATCGCTTATAGTCGCCAAGCCGGAAATACACCTGCCCGATTATGCCATATGCCACTGCGGTTATATTCCGGTAATGGGTGCCGTCTTTGCTGTAAAGGAGGCTTTGCTGCAAATAGCCAAGTGCCTGCTCGTAGTTGGCACTGATATGTGCTGCGATGCCTATGTTCAATAGAGATAAAGCGATACCTTCCGTGAAATTAGTCCCCCTGCTAAGCACCAGTGCCCGGTTATAATCGAGCAGCGCGCTGTCAGGAAAGTTTTCTATGCTTAATTGCCCGTTTTTGATCAGTTTCATGATCTGGACTGTGTCTTCCCGAGAGTATGCCGGTATATTGCTGAGCCTGCTCATTTCCTGGGCCAAGGTTTTTCCGGTACCGCGCAAGGTCAGTATGGGTGCCAGTAGTATCAAGGTTCGTATCAGTAACTTCTTCATCCTGGAATCGGTCTTCCTTACAAAGATATAGGGATCACAGGCCAACATTAATAGCTGTAAAAAATCAATTGCGGCTTACTACTAATTTATCGCAGATTAATGATAGAATGGAGCAATGCATCCGGTGCCTGATGAAAATTCATTACGGCTTACTACTAATTCATTTTTATGAATTTGAAGGTACTTTGTAGGGTCATCATTCATCCCCAATACGGAAACAAACGACAATGACCAAATATCTATTTTGCCTCTTCTTTATAAGTATTATAGATTTAAATGTCACACAGGCTCAAAATGACCAAGTGTGGGCATTCGGCTCTAAAGCAGGGATAGATTTCAATCAAAATCCACCGGTAGCCATCCGGACTGCTATGATAGAAGCATCAGAAGGTACCGCTTCCGTTAGCGATGCTTTAGGGCAATTGTTGTTCTATACCAATGGTTCGATGGTTTGGAACCGCAACCACACTTTAATGCCCAATGGCCGTAATTTGATGCCTTCTGGAGCCCAATCGGCCTATTCCTCGACACAGGGTTCCTTGATTGTTCAGATGCCTGGTAGTACCCAAAAATATTATGTGTTTTCCCAAGGTGATGTTTTTACTGCGGGAGAATCTTATTACTCCATTGTAGATATGGATTTAGCCAATGGACTGGGCGATGTGGTCCAAAAAGGGAATATGTTCAATACCCCACTCACCGAGATGATGACAGCCGTTGCCGCAGATGATTGCAGTGTCTGGCTGGTTGTCGCCACCCGTATGAACCATAAATCGCCAAAAGTTTTTTTGTCCTATAAAATTGATGAAAGGGGTATTGCCCTTCCCATAACATCTCCTAATGTGTTAGGATATGGTCCTAGTGTGGCAGCGACTGCCCAAATTTCACCTGATCGTCGTAAAATGGCAGTTGCCATGACGACTTTAGCCCTCTATGATTTCGATCCAGCTACAGGTGTTGTCAGCAATGCACAAATGGTAGATGATGGATTGGGCAAAGGTTTTTTTTATACTACGGAATTTTCTGCTGATGGTTCCAAACTATATGCCAAAGCTACCAATGGTTTATATCAATACAACTTGATACCAGGCAATACGGATACTGCATATGGTCCTATAGGAGCCAGGATGTCTAATGGTGCACTGCGAAGAGGTCCAGATGGTAAGATTTATTGTAGTGAATGGCAGTTACCCTATCTAAATGTAATTCATCGTCCTAATGAACAGGGCGCAGCCTGCCAGTATGTGCCTCAAGACTTCCAATTGCTTGCCGGGACAATGTCTATGGCAGGATTTCCTAATGTTATAGTCACGACTTTTTCTACTGTCGGAAGTCAGAGCAAAGATTCTTTCTATTGCATAGACAGTGTCCGGATCGTAGCCAGGGATACTACAGCATCCGATTATACCTGGAACGATGGAAGTAAGGCCTCTTTTCGCTTTATTAGTAAATCCGGGTTGTATTGGGTGCGCTATATGAAGCAAGATCCTCAGGAAAAATGTGCGACGATGCATGTCGATTCTTTCCTGATTCAATACGATGAGGTGAAGCGTTTCAATACCACTACCTCTTTGGAGGGCGTATGTAAGCAGGATACCTTTCATGTTTATCCTAAGCACCATGATGTCTCTGATTATCAATGGCAGGATGGCAGTAAGGATTTATACAAAGTTGTTCAGAAGGAGGGTGTCTATTGGGTGCGCTACCGAATCGATTCCCTCTGTTCCGTGTATACAGATAGTTTTATGGTGAACTATCCCGAGCCAACACCCCGGGTTTCTTTTGCCACAGACACCCTGGTCTGCGTTGGAGATTCCATTTCCTTCATCAATACATCGCCTGTTTCTTTTAATCAATTTTCATGGATATTTGACAAAGGGGATACCTCCACGCTACAGCACCCCAGTTACCGTTATACTGCACCGGGAAACTACCGGGTAGTCCTCCAAGGAACTAAAAACGGTATTTGTCCCAGCACCTATGCTTTGACCGTAACCGTAGATCCCTATCCGAAGGTAGTGCTGGATAGCGACCGGCGTGTCTGCCAATGGACCAGCGTAGGTTTGGAAAGTTTTGTGACACCCTATCGTAATAACTATACTTACCAATGGGGGCCTGAAGGCGCAGGGTTTACTTTCCCGGATCAACCTTCTACTTCGTTAATCGCGGATAGTAGCGGCACTTATTACCTCAGGGTAAGCACTCCGGCAGGATGTACCGGCGTGGACAGCATCCGGCTTACGGTCATCCCGGGTGCATTCGGCAATGTGATACCGGATACCGGCTTTTGTGTTCCGGGTGAGGTGCAGCTATGGGCGTCGGGAGGTGTCGATTACCTTTGGGTACCCGGTGCGGGTTTAAGCGATACCAGCGTAGCCCATCCCATTGCCCAGCCTGCTACGAGTACACGATACACCGTCTACATCCGTGATGAATACGATTGCATGGATTCTTTAAAAGTCACTGTATCGGTTTATCCCAATGCAGTTGTAAATATCCCGGATACCATAAAGGTCTATCCCGGCGAAGCCTATCACCTGCAACCCGGCACTAATTGTTCTTATTTCGAATGGTTCCCCCCCTCCGGCGCCAGCAGTACTCAGGTAGCCGACCCCTGGCTGTCGCCAGAAGTACGGACGCGCTATTTTGTAACCGCCCGGACAGAACATGGATGCCAAGTTGAGGATTCCATTGATGTTTTGGTAGAAGAAACCGTATGGGATGTACCCAACGCTTTCGCGCCCGGCAGCAGCACTAATGGCCTGTTTACGATAGCCAAGCGGGGTATCATCGAATTAAAGCGCTTCGCCGTATTCAACCGGTGGGGCAATAAGGTCTTCGAAACGACCGATATTGACCAGGGCTGGGATGGCACCCATAAAGGGGTGCCACAACCGGTGGGTGTCTATATTTATACCGTAGAAGGCACAACCGTGGAAGGCAAGCCGGTTGTAAAGAACGGTAATGTTACCTTATTGCGCTAGTCGACTATCAGGCTATTGCTCCAGGCTGTGAGTAGTTCTATAATAAAGAATCACGAAGCCATACCTGTTTTTTCCAACTTGGCCGTACATTCCCTGAGAAAATTCCAGGCAAACATTTAATCTTTTAGAGAGGGACGATGCTCTAAGTGCCTTTGATCGCAAGATAAGCCATTATACAGACGGAAGAAACCCCGATAAAATCATTTTATAAACAGGAGGCTGTCCAAAAAGGGCAGCCTCTTCAATTGATTCACAATCCGCTCCATATTATTTGAAGAAAGGGGAAAAGCAAACTCTACGCTTCAATGGCGGGATTGAGGAATCGGACGTTTATGAGTAGCATGAACGGCATAAACAATGACTTCATTGCCCTCAATTTCATAAACTATCACATAAGGGAACCGATTAAGAGCCACATCTCTTAATATTTTTCTCCGGTCAATGAAACTGTAATTAATCCTTTTTCTTATGATTTCTTATGTACTGAAAGGTTTCTTCTTCAGTATAAGATACGCTGAGGCCGTTAAGATGGTTGGTTCGGCGCTGATACAAGCTATCAAGCGTAGCTTTGTCATACTGGCCAGAAGAAGGCATATCTTTTTCCAGCAGTAGATAGATAGCTTCCAGATGTTTATTATCAGCATATTCAATATACTCGTGAAGGCGTCCTTTAATCGTTTCTGTATTCATAACTGCACTCTTTTTGACAAATTTACAGCTTTTTAGCAACTTAGAATCCAAACGGTGGACTGTCCTCCAGGAAACGATTAATATTCCTTTTAACAG
>CAZFKK010000206.1:5027-5566 GCA_964519735.1 uncultured Taibaiella sp. | reverse complement strand
CCTGGAGGCAATGGCGGCAAAGGTTCAGGTTTTAAAGATGTGAACTGCAGTGTCAATGATTCGTCAAAGCCAGGGAATATCTATGGCGGTGGCGGTGGTGCCGGAGACGGGAACAGCGGTCCGGCTTCTAAAGGAGCAGGCGGGTATGTGCGCATATTCTGGTGTTCTGTGGAAGCGCCTGCGGGGGCTATAGAACAGGAATTTTGTGATTCTGCCCTGGTAGATAACCTGGAGGCTACGGGAACTGCAATTAAATGGTATGAAATGGCCGTTGGCGGTACGGTATTGCCGGGGAATACCTCGCTTGTAGATGGGAAGCAATATTATGCCAGCCAGCAGATCGATGGCTGCGAAAGTACGGAGCGGCTGGAAGTGACTGCCCTGTTAAGGACGGCTGAACCCATGATTGCCATCGATGAATTTGAATTAAGTACGGTATTGGCCTATGACACCTACCAATGGCTGAAGGAAGAAGTAATCATACCAGGGGCAACGCAACGACGGTATACGGTTACGGAGAATGGCGCTTATTCGGTGTT
>CAZFKK010000206.1:0-5017 GCA_964519735.1 uncultured Taibaiella sp. | reverse complement strand
GTGTTGGTGACGGATGAAGCGGGCTGTTCGGGGCTTTCTGACCCTTATAAGGTGACCAATATCAGGGATACAAGGCTGGAGGATTTAATGGAGGGGCAGGGGCAAATAAAAGTGTATCCTAATCCATCAAGTGATATCGTTTATATACAGGCGCCTGTCCTGCTCAACCTGACGGTTAGGGATGTGGCGGGTAGGGTGATAGCCACCTATCCACAAGCCCGGACGGTATCCCTGGGAAATTATAGTCCGGGTATATATATATTGCATGTAAGTGACGCAGAGGGTAGGGTGTTGAAAGTGGAACGACTGGCGAAGTACTAAAGATTAAAATGCTTATCCTTAAAAAAAGACGGACTCCGGATTGAAAATGGAATTTTTCGGTCCGGAGTTGCTGTTTTTAGGCCTTACTCCCGGCTTCTGTTAGGGGAAGGATAATGTTGATGGTCGTGCCGTTGCTGCGGGTTATCGTCATGGAACCGTTTAAGCGGGTCAACCTGGCACTGACATTGAGTAGCCCAATGCCGAAATGATCGGGAGCGGGCATGGAGCCTTTTCCGTTATCGCTGACGAGCAGCGTGACATGCCCGGCCGCATAACTGAGGGTCACTGAAGCTTTGGTTGCCCCGGAATGTTTAATGATGTTCTGCACCAGTTCCTGTAAGATCCTCAGGAGGTTCACCATGATATCCCGGGAGAGCATTATGGCGGTTCCGGAGCTGTCGAATTCTACCTGAAGGGGGTAGCTTTTGGGTATATTGCCCAAAAAATTACGGATCAGTCTTTGCAGGCTGTAAGTGGTATCCTCCTGTTGCTGCTGCGTATGGAGCAGCATGGCATCCAGCCCCTTTTCGATATCCCGGATAATTTGCCGGGCATCACTAAAGGCCAGGGAGCCATGGAGCTGCGGGATGGCTGATTTGATGTCTTCCAGCATTGCCTGGGCTACGTGAATCTCCGGGTAGATGGTCGTCTGCAGCTGCCGGGAAATTCTTTCGCGCTCTTCCCGCTCTCCTTTAAGGGTGGCGTGTAACCGTTCGATCTCATATTTATAGGCTGCCTGCTCCCTGATTTTTTGATTGATCCTTCTTTTTTTGCGGTAATTGCTTAAGGATACCAAACTGAGGAGGAGCAGAATTACGGCGATATAAATACTGCCTTGGATCAGCAATCCCTTTTTGATGCGCTGCTCCTCGTTCTTCTTTAAATGAAGTTGCTGCTCCACGATCGCTTTGTCTTTTGAGGCTGTGGCATACTTCTTCCCGAGTTCCTGGTGGATTTGCGCCCGCTCCCGCAAAGAGAGGCTGTCTTTAATACGACGGTATAGGTCAAAATAATGGTACGCCTTTTCTTTTTCGTTCAATTGAGCATAAGCATCGGAAAGCAGCAACAACAGCGCCGCCTGTGTGGCGGTGGAATAGGGGGTATCCTGTTGTATGCCGGTGGAAAGGATCCGTGTCGCCAGGTCATATTTTCCTTCGTTATAGCTTTGCTGTGCGGTATGTAGCAGACTATCCCGGCGGTCTGGTTGTGCGTTCAGGCACATGGGCAGGCACAGCAGGTAAAGGAAAACAGGAAAGAACAGCTGTTTCTTTTGAAGCATACCGGAACTGGATAGGCAAGGTCTGGCTCCCCATTGTCTTGCAGGAAGGTGCAGCCTTAAATGTTGTTAAAAGGAGTGAAAATAAGAATTTTTTCTAATCAGCTCATGAAATATTATGATATTCTCATTACTTTTGTCAGCTAAACACAACGCAATGAAGAAAAAATGTTTTTCTGCCTTAATGGCGTCCATGCTTTTGCTGGGTATTAACCAATCCGCTGTAGCGCAAAAAGAAACGGAAGGTGGGGCTAAGCCTGCTTTTGACAAAGGTTCTAAAACACTAGGCTTCTCCGCCGGTTTCGGCGTGGCTTATGGCTACTACGCCAGTACGGTTAACTTGCCCGCTTTCGCGGTAAATTATGACCAGGGCATTATCGCCAACGTCGGACCGGGTACCATTGGTATCGGTGGACTGGTCGGCTACAAATCTTCTCACTATAAATACCCCAGTACGACCTACAGGGCCAACTGGACCAATATTATTATTGCTGCCCGGGCTACTTACCACTTGACCCTGCTTAAAGATAAAAATAATAAATTTGATCCTTATGGCGGTGTGACTGCGGGCGTAAGGATCAATAGCTATAAAGATACTTATTACAATACGCTTCCTTTCAATCCCAATAGCTATGGTGGTGTAAGCCCGGTAATGGGTGTTTTCGTAGGGGCTAAGTACAATTTTACGCCTTCTTTCGGCGCCTTTGGCGAACTGGGCTATGACATTTCTTTCTTAAGATTAGGCTTGTGCGTTAATTTTTAAGCGAAGCTGAGGGTATTGAATCAATACCGGATATAAAAAAGAGGCTGTCTCCATTTCGGAAACAGCCTCTTTTTATGCGGATGCCTACTGGCAAAATGTTTCTGCTATAACTGGGGGAAGTACACTAACGAAGGAGTAGAAAGTCTCCCTTTTCTTCGAGATCTTCACTCCCCGGGCATTTTGCTTTGATGATATAGTGATAGGTGCCCAGGTCTGCGGGTTGGTCATTAATAGTACCGTCCCATTGGTAGTGGGGATCATAGGAGGCGAACACCATTTGCCCCCAGCGATTGTAGAGTTTCATACTGAAGCGCCCCAGATGACCTCCTTTTATGGGACCAAACTGATCATTATTGCCGTCTCCGTTGGGACTAAAGGCATTGGGCACCCTTAACGCGCAGCAGGAAACACTTAGCACCTCCAGGGTGTCGCTGTTGCTGCAATCGTCCCCGTTTTTGCCGGAAAGGATAATACTGTTCGTCAGGGCGATGAGGGGAACATTCTTGCTGTCGCCTGCTCCCAGGGCTTGGCCGTTATGAAACCAGTGATATTCCTGGGCGCCATATGCGGTTAACAGCAAGGTATCTCCCAGACAAGGACGATCGGAGTTAGGGTATTCGATGCGGACGTCGGGAGCTGGATTATGAACGAGATTCAGGTAAATGATAGAGTCGCAGCCTTTGCTGTTCGCGCCTTTCAGGGTGTCCGGATATAAGCCCTCTTCGGTGTACATCTTGCCATTATGGCTAAAACTATTTCCTGCACAAATGAAAGCAGTGGTCGTGCGGCCGTTACTGGGCTGCAGGATCTCTACATCAACGGTGACCGGCCGCGCAATGCATTTGCCGCTGCGGGCGACTACAGTGTAACTGCCTGCGGCTGCCTGGCTGACCTGAGGCACAAAGGTGGCAGGTAGTGATGAACTGAAGCCATCAGGGCCCGACCAGGTATAGGATGTGCCGGAAAGGTCGGCTGTGGCGGATAAAAATAGCGTGTCTCCTAAGCATACGGGCTGATTGGTCGTGAGCGTCGCGACAGGATTGGGCAGGAACTTTACCCAGGTCGTATCGAAAGTGGTATCGGAAGGCGTAGTGACCTTGGCAATATAATAGCCTTCACTCTCGGGGCGGGTAGGAGTAAGGATAGGATCCTGTTCGTTTGAACTGAAACCGTCAGGTCCGGTCCAGGAGTATTGTCCGTCTTTGACCGTGGGGCCGGCATACAACTTCAGGGTATCGCCCACGCATATGGAGTCGCTATTGTTACGGGTCAGCAAGGGAACCCCCCGGAAGAAGAAGCCATAGGAGGTGCCGCCCATGACACCGTTGTTCTCGATCCTGATGGAATTAATACCTTCTTTAACATAGATGACAACGATCCCTGAACCGAATCGTCCATAATAAGAAGTGCCCGGTATGATGGGTCCTGCAAATATGAAATCGCCGGTAGCATTGGTCGTGTTCTGAAGATAATACTGGGGATCGCAGGTCTTCAAGGAATCTACATTGGCTGCGGTTAAGATATACTTACTGCCATTAATGTAAAAGGAATTCAATTCCCCGATATTGGTAGCGGACATAGGTACCCGGACAGAAGTGATCGGAGAGGCAAAGGTATAGGTATAGCTGCCGGGATTGCCATTGTAGTCCAGGCCGATAGAATAAAAAGCGGCATCACACAGCGCAAATACACCGCTGTTTGTGGCTACTCCTGCAGGAACCACGGTAACCGTATTGTTTCTTACTGTTTCATTGCCGGAGAAAACAGTGACCCTGTCATATTGCTGTGCGTATAATCCGGGATGGAAGCTATCCGGGATGATCAGGCAGAGAAGAAGGATAAGTAAAGGTCTAACCATTTTTTTTGATTTTTGAACCGAATATGTGGATGATTTAAAAGGGCAACTCTCTTAAGGGTTGCCCTTTTAATGAGAACATTATTTAAGGGCCGCTCTTATTCCTTTACGAATTTCGCCCGGTAACTATTTTCACCTTCATTGGCTTCCAGGATATATACACCGGTGGGATAGCGGGACAGATCCAGGGAGAACAGGGAGCCCGAAAGTCCTTCCTTTTGTTCCATGGTCTGCCCTAATAAGTTGTACAATACCAGACTTGCCTGCTGTACATCCTGGCTGAGTTCTATAGAGATATTACCTCTGGCCGGATTGGGATATACTGCAGCCGAAACGTTTTTCCGTTCATGAATACCTGTCTCAAATCCTTTGATCTCATAACAGGCCGATATTTCTTTACAATCATTTTTACTGATCTCCACAGCGAAATTTCCATTACGTGTGGCTTTTAAGAATTGTTTGGTTTCACCCGCAAGCGGCGCCATATCCTTATCGCAATCCAGCCATTGATAGGTAGCGCCTACAGCATTTGAGGTCAATACCTTATCTGTTACATTGATCGTCAGGTCGATTTTATGGATCGTCAGGTTCAAGGTAGCCGTACTGTCACAACCGTTTATGGTTTTCAAATCCAGGGTGTACACTCCTGTTTCCGTATATTCATCATCCCCTAAAGTGTACTGTATACAAGCTGTTTCGGTAACTGTAGTAGCCGCGCTTTTATTAATAGTAAGATCCATGTGAATGGTGCTGTCGCAACCTGCAGTTGTTTTGAATTGCTGGGTGTAGGTACCTGTTTGGG
>CAZFKK010000205.1:1953-5585 GCA_964519735.1 uncultured Taibaiella sp. | reverse complement strand
CCTTCCGGAACCTGAATTTCATTTCTTTGCCCCGCATAAAAAGCATCTGATTATAGACCGCCAACAGGTTGGTTTGCTTCCCGGGAGTATAAGCCCGAAGATGATTTAAGAGCCCTGTACGCAGGTCCCGAATCAGTTCCAGGAGCTCAAATTTCCTGCCTGAGACCATCCGTAGAGAGGTCGCATGGGGCATATCCTCCGGGAAAAATTGCTGGTTAACGTTCAAACCAATACCGACTACGGCATAAACCCATTGCATCCCCCTGAATACATTCTCTATCAGGATACCGCATGCCTTTTTGTCATTTATATAAATATCATTAGGCCATTTAACCGCCACTTGCCATTCTTCGTCAAGCGTTTGTAAATAGTGCACCAGGGTAACTGCCACCAGCATACTGAGCTGAAATTGCTGGTCAGGGGCTACAGGTGGCTGTATCAGCAGGCTCATCTTAATATTGCCTTCATCGTCCATCCAGGTGTTCCCCCGCTGTCCCCTTCCCGCCGTTTGCCGCCCTGCCCACACGACTATGCCATGTTGTGCCATTCCGTCGTCAACTAAACGCATGGCATAATTGTTGGTACTATCAATAGTATCAAAGTAGTGGAGCCAATGAGGAAATGTATTTTCTGCGTTTCGTGCCAAAAGATTCCTTAATTTTGAACGCAATATAATTGAATAACGAATATAGAACAGCATTAATTGGATAAAATCATCAACTCACTGAAAGAACGAGCAAAGCCTGCGACAACTGTTAACCGTAACAGCAGGATTTTCAAGACCATCCTAAAAGCCATCCAGGATAAAAAGGGAGCGAATATCGTCTCTCTTGACCTGAGAAAGATCGATGAGGCAGTAGCCGACTTTTTTATTCTGTGCGAGGCAAATACTCATATTCAAATCAAAGCAATTGCTGAAAATGTGGAGGAAGAGGTTCGGGAACTATGTAAAGAAAAGCCCTATCATTCAGAATCCGGGCAGCATTGGACCCTGGTAGATTATGTAAATGTGGTCGTTCACATTTTCCAACCGGAGGAAAGAAAATTCTACGACCTGGAAGGCTTGTGGATGGATGCGGAAAGAATGGAGCATCCCTTGTAATGAAGGGTAATTTTTAAGTGAAGCAATAAAAAAAGCAAAGGGATTATGGAAGTTAATAATAACAGACAAGGAGGAAAAAGTGGGTTGCCTCCGGGAATTGATGGAAAAAACCCATCCAAAAATAATCGCAAAGGCCCTAAATTCAATATGTATTGGATTTATGGCTTAATTGTCCTTACCTTGATCGGTTTGCAATTCTTCGGCAGCGATATGCAATCCGCAGAAAAGAAAATTTCTTTTTTAGAATTCCGTAAGGATTACCTGGATAAAGGCCTGGTTAAAGAAGTCATTGTTGTCAATAAAGAAGTAGCGGAAGTATTTCTGAATAAACCGGAAACCGCCGCGCCTGCCCCGGACAAACGCGGCCCTATGGGTCTGAACAACAATCCGGCAGATCGGCCTGACTTTACTTTCAATATCGGGACCTACGATGTATTTGACCGTAACTTCCAGGAGGTTATGAAAACCTATGTTGCCGAAGGGCGGCCTGAAGTACCCGTAAGGCTGGAAAGCCGGGGTAGTTTCTTAAGAGATTTCCTGGGAACAGCTTTATTACCCATTATTATCCTGATCGTGATGTGGGTACTTATCTTCCGCAAAATGGGCCCTGCCGGCGGTGGTGCCGGGGGCGGGATCTTTAGTATCGGCAAATCTAAAGCCCAGCTATTTGAAAAAGGGACTAAAGTCAATATTACTTTTAATGATGTTGCCGGCCTGGACGAAGCCAAAGTAGAAGTCATGGAGATCGTGGATTTCCTTAAAAATCCTAAAAAATACACTTCCCTCGGTGGTAAAATACCCAAAGGGGCCCTATTGGTAGGCCCTCCGGGAACCGGTAAAACCTTATTAGCCAAGGCAGTAGCAGGAGAGGCACAAGTACCTTTCTTCTCTATGTCCGGTTCTGATTTTGTAGAGATGTTTGTAGGTGTCGGCGCCAGCCGCGTGAGGGATCTGTTTAAGCAAGCCAGGGACAAAGCTCCATGTATCGTTTTCATAGATGAAATCGATGCTATAGGCAGGGCAAGAGGTAAGAATGCGGTGATGAGTAATGATGAGCGTGAAAATACCCTGAACCAGCTCTTGGTGGAAATGGATGGATTCGGCGGCGATAGCGGCATCATCATCCTGGCAGCGACCAATCGCCCGGATGTACTGGATACCGCCTTATTACGTCCCGGACGTTTCGACAGGCAGATCTCTATTGATGTACCGGATGTTAACGGAAGGGAAAAGATCTTCAATGTCCATTTACAACCGATCAAAAAGGCTGCTGACCTGGATATTAAGAAACTGGCTTCCCAGACCCCGGGTTTTGCAGGCGCCGATATCGCCAATATCTGTAATGAAGCTGCCCTGATCGCTGCACGTAAAGGCAAAAGTGAAGTACATATGGAAGACTTCAATGATGCTATTGACCGGGTCATCGGCGGATTGGAAAAGAAAAATAAGATCATCTCTCCTGAAGAGAAAAAGATTATCGCCTTCCATGAGGCAGGACATGCGGTATGCGGCTGGTTCCTGGAGCATGCCCACCCTTTGGTTAAGGTATCTATCGTGCCCAGAGGTGTCGCTGCATTAGGCTATGCCCAATACCTTCCTAAAGAACAATTCCTGTACACCACAGAACAAATGAATGATCAGTTGGTGGGATTGTTTGGCGGAAGAGCTGCTGAAGAGCTGACCTTCGGCCGTATTTCTACCGGCGCGCAAAACGACCTGGAACGTATCACCAGAATGGCTTATTCCATGATTTCTATCTATGGTATGAACCCTGAAGTTGGCCATGTATCTTTCCATGATTCGCAGCAGGAATACACCATGACCAAGCCTTATTCAGATGCTACTGCACAGTTGATCGACCAGGAAGTACGCAATATCATCGGCAAGCAATACCTCAGGGCAAAAGAGCTGCTGACCAAGCATATGGTGGAATTGAATGCACTTGCTGAAGAACTACTGAAAAAGGAAGTATTGTTTAAAGATGACCTGGAAAGAATCATCGGCAAACGCCCTTATGAAGATAGCCAGACCCTGGATGTCCTTCCCGCGGCAGACAGCCTTCCGGTAAGTGAAGCATTACGCAACAAGGATAATGCCATTGCGTCCAATGAAGACAATAAGGCTACGGATACTACTGCGGAAGCATAAACAACAGAATTAAATTTTCTTCTATAAAGACGGGCTGCCCTATAAAGGCAGCCTGTTTTATTTATCTAAACTGCCTATTGGTATCCCCGGTATATCTCCGTAAACTTGCCGTAATAGTATTTTGTCCAGCCCAAAATAGCAACAATAAACAGCAGAACGATAACGACCACAGCAAAGCAGCAACAAAGGGGCTGGCTAAAGTGTTTCATCTGCTGTCCTAAGAAACGCAGATGCACCTGGGCTCAAATGGAGCCCAAGTACTTCGTATGGCAATTTTTCGTAAATTTGAACTTTCGGCTTCGGAGCAGTTTAGTATTTGAACCCCCATCTGCGCCCAGCCACAAACCGATGGTGACAAGTGTAACCAGGCAATACCTTATTT
>CAZFKK010000205.1:0-1943 GCA_964519735.1 uncultured Taibaiella sp. | reverse complement strand
TACAGAAAATGACTCATCGTCCCTACCCATCAACAATGCTTCATTCGCGTAAACAAGTTGATGATATACGGGCCAAGCATTTTCCTCTGGCAGCCCGGCTTTCAGTCGGAAGTAAATTTTAAAACTATAATGTTCATATGAAGGCAGTTATTTGCACCCAATACGGAAGCCCTGAAGTTTTGAACATTCAGGAAATCTCTAAACCCCTACCCAAAGACAATCAAATTCTTGTCAAAATAGTGGCTACTGCGGTCAACTCTGGAGATGCAAGGGTAAGAAGCCTTGATGTGAAGGGATTTATGAAGTTGATGATGCAGTTGGCATTAGGAATTTCAAAACCAAGAAAGCCCATCTTAGGCACTGTTTTTTCAGGTATTGTTGAAGATAAAGGAAATAAAGTCTCAAAATTCAAAGTTGGCGACAAAGTTTTCGGAATGACGGGTTTCAAGTTCGGAACACATTCAGAATATATTGCAGTCCATCAGAACAGCAAGGTACTCGAGATGCCCAAAAATGCGACCTGCGAAGAAGCAGTTGCCATCATATTTGGTGGACAAACAGCCATTCATTTTTTAGAGAAAGCTCAAATTAAAGAAAGATCAACCCCTAAAATTTTAATTATTGGTGCAACAGGTTCCGTAGGCACAGCAGCAATCCAGATAGCAAGACATTACCAAGCCGATATAACCGCGGTTTGCAGTTCCGAAGGACGGAAACTTGTAAGTGAATTAGGCGTAAACAGTATTGTTCTTTACGATAAGGAAGACTTTACCCAACAGACCGGAAAGTTTGATATCATCTTTGATGCTGTTGGTAAATCCAGCAAAAAACAATGTGAAATCCTATTGAACAAAAACGGCATTTATAAAAGTGTTCGTTCGGGATACGCTTCGGAAACCCTACAACAACTACAACTATTAAAAGAACTTTTTGAAAAAGGAGCGCTAAAGGCAGTTATAGACAAGACTTTTCACCTGGACGAGATAATCGATGCCCACAGATATGTTGACACGGGTCGAAAAAAGGGTAATGTGGTGATAAAAGTATGCGAATGACAAAATCATCAGCAACCGATGCGGGTTTTGCAAATGTAGTGCTGCAAGACTTAGGTTGATACCGAGTTTGTAATTTAGCCATCCTAAAGGATTAATCTTTGTTCCAACAATTGGCCATTTTCCGCTACGGCACGGTCATTTTAAATACCGCCTCAATGAAGAACTCTTTCTTAATGCTATTGATTTGCATCGGTAATCTTGCAGGTGCCCAAAATATCGAAGACGGGAAATATGAAGTAGCTGTTTATTTGGGACAATGAACAACATTTGCGACCCGGGGACCTAAGGGGGTAACAGAAGTGTCAGAGGTAAAGTTTTTGCATCCTACCAGCAGGTCTATAGGCTTAGCATTCGATCTTAGGTTAGCTCCTCAATGGTTCGGCGGAATTGAGTTTTTCAATGATGATTTTGCCTGCGGCTATGAAGCTTATCAAGAAAGGACTTTTGGTGGTGTTGGCATCCAAAGTGGATTACTCACCAACGGTGATGATGTTGATGTTTTTAAGGCAGGTATTCGTGCCGGATACCGTAAGAATATCGGAAACAGATTTGAATGTAAAGTTGCCCTAATTCCCAGTCTTGCTTATTATAAATTCAGTTCTATTTTGGATGATACACTATATAGTAATGAAAATTATCGAAGGTATCCTCAACGGTCGGTTTGGTACCTGACTTACCCCTCTGTTCAAAATGAGGGAATGTATTTTTTACTGAAATCTTCCGTGGAAATTATTTATAAGTTCAGGAAAAGGTTCTCCTTATCATTAAACGCTGCCTATCAACAAGGGTTTAGCTATTTTTATGAGGAGAATATCAATATAGTTAGACCTAGAGAACCAACTGGATATAAGGAACAAATCTATTGGACCAAGTTTAACGGCACAAGCT
>CAZFKK010000204.1:2891-5642 GCA_964519735.1 uncultured Taibaiella sp. | reverse complement strand
AATAACTAAACCTATGTACCATTCATTGCCGCAAAAGCTGCTTTGAATATTCATTTATGTTTTCAAATACTAAACAAACTTAACAATTTAGTCAACTAAAGTTTAGTTTTTGTAAACATTACCAGCTCATCTTTGCACTGAAATACATGCAGTTTCCGCTCCTTTAAAAATGGCCCGATAGGGTAGAGCATCTTCATTTCGTTAACCAATAATATCAAAAAATTGAAAAAAATTACGATTGCCGCGTTATTGATGCTCAGCTCCGTAGCTGTATCAGCATCTCAAAAAAGGAAAGTACTTATTTTT
This sequence comes from uncultured Taibaiella sp., assembly GCA_964519735.1. GTDB lineage: Bacteria > Bacteroidota > Bacteroidia > Chitinophagales > Chitinophagaceae > Taibaiella. The sequence goes on along the minus strand of CAZFKK010000204.1, from coordinate 5,336 downwards.
GGCCTTGATGGTATCCGGTCAGATGCCTTACAGCAAGCCAATACCCCCCATATTGATACCTTAATCAATACCGGGTTCTACACCTTTGATTCCTGGAATATGGGGATCACGGTGTCCGGCCCCACCTGGTCAACTATTTTTACAGGGGTGTGGTTTCCTAAACATGGCGTTACCGACAATAGCTATGCCGGAAGTAACTATAGTCAGTATCCCTATTTCCTGACCAGGGCCAAACAATTAAAACCCAATCTTTATGGGGTACAGTTGGTTACCTGGTCTCCAATGAGCGACCAGGTGTATAATGACGGTTATGACCAGAAATTAATACGGGCCAACGATTTTGCACAATGGCATCCGGCCGTTAAAACTGCTTTAGAAAATCCTGATCTTGATGTGTTGATCGCCTATACCAATTATATAGATGGTGTCGGACATAGCACTGGGTTCAGTCCGTCCAACCCAGCTTATATGAAGAGTATTGAGGATATAGACCAATGGGTGGGCGCCGTGATGGCCGATCTGAAAGCCAGGCCTGATTATGACAATGAAGATTGGTTGATCCTTTTAGTGACAGATCATGGTGGGTTAGGTACCTCTCATGGGGGTAACTCCAACGAAGAGCGGGAAGTATGGTGGATAGCCTCAGGAAAAAATATACAGAAAAAGCAACTTTCCGGTAGCGATCCGGGCAGTTACAATATGGCCAATAATCCGGTTGATCCTGAGAAAGTAGCTCAAACACCCGTACAGGCAGACATTGCTGTAACAGCGCTGCACCACCTTATTTATGAAACCGGTGTTCGCCCGGATGATAAAACCGTGCTTCCCGGTTCTTCCTGGGACCTGGATGGCAAGTCCTGGTTGGATGTCATGATCGAACCAGATACCAATCCAGAGCCCGAGGAGCCAACGACGATCAGCGGTGCGCCATCACTATTCGATGTGAAGGTGTTTCCTAATCCCGCTACTCATCTTGTAACGCTGTGGTTTGATGCACAAGGGCAGCAAGCAAGCTATGAAGTGACTGATATTCTCGGAAAGGTTGTTATACCCAACAGGAATGTAAACGGTGGCCCCAAAGTGAATATTGATCTTTCAAGCCAGCCTGCAGGTACTTACTTCATCACCATACATGCCGGGGCGCGCAAAGCAGTAAAACAGGTTTTACTTAAATCATAACTAAACCACCAATAGAGGGTAGGAAACCTTGATTCCGGTTTCATACCCTCGTAATTTTTCTTTCTTCATCCCCATATTTTAAAAACCAATTAAAATGAAACTGAAATGTTTTATCAGGCAATGTATGCTCCTTCTGGTGATGCTGGCAGGTGCAGGCACAGCAGCCATAGCGCAAGGCCCAGGAAACGCAATCTTTTACAGCAGCGATTCCGCAAGGGCGTTTAACCTCGGAACGGATCTCCGGGATTCGCTGGCCACCACAGATTTTACCATTGAGCTATGGTTGAAAGTCGTAGATCCCGCACTGAATATAGGAACAGAAGGCCTCATCGGCAGCAAAAGTTATGCTTCCGGTGCCAATACGGGGTTTTTCTGGCATTATACAGGTACAGCAGGATTTAACGGGAGCTCCGCTCCGGCACGTGTCATCCGGTTTAATTTTGCCACATCGGCAGGTGCAGCTTCCCGCAAAGATGTGGATATGTATGCCGCTAATGAATATATCTGGAACCATTACGCGATCACTGTGGACCGGGCCGGTACCATTAAAGGGTATATCAATGGAGTCTTGAAGGTTACTTCTGCCAGCATTGCCTCCCATGCAGGGCAATCCATAGCCGGTACTTTACCCATATACCTTGGCCAGGATGGTACAGGCGCATGGAGTGCTAAATTGAATGGCAATATGGATGAAGTACGCATCTGGAAAACCGCACGTACCGAACAGGAGTTGCGGGATAATATGTGTCATAAACTTTCGGGTACTGAAGCCGGGCTGCTTTCCTATTACCGCATGGATCATGCTGTAGGTGCTACCGGTATTACCAATAGCGCTGCTGCCACAACGGGTTTGTTTAACGGTACGGCTACCGCAGCTGCTCCCAAATTTGTAATCAGCGGTGCTCCGGTAGGCGATGCATCCGTTAATATTTATACGACCAACTGGGCCGGGCAGAGCCTTCAGATGGCCACCGCTGACCGGGGCGTTTTTACGGTAGATAGCTTCGGCAATGGGGGTTCTTATCTGCATCTTTATCGTATTCATGCAGCTCCGGACAGTACTGACGGTCTTACCGGGTTCTCTAATAATGATGTTTCTTTTGGGGCCTATGCTTCCGGTGATACTTTCTCGTATTATCCGAAATATGATTATACCAACTACGTGAATGCGAATACTTTTGAGGCAGGTCTCATTTTCTTTAACCGTAAGTTTAATGATCAGCAACCCTGGAGTTATAAAAGCTCAATATATAAGAATACGGCTGC
>CAZFKK010000204.1:0-2881 GCA_964519735.1 uncultured Taibaiella sp. | reverse complement strand
GCCTGGATAGCGTACAAGGTACAAGACAGTTTTTTCTCGCTAATTTTATTACCAATTGTACGGGTGTACCTTCCGCGCTCACTGCATCCGATATTCTGCCGGAAAGTGCCTTACTTAGCTGGACTGGTCATGCTGCCGCGTCCAATATTCAATATGGTCCGGCAGGTTTTACCCTGGGAAGCGGAACGGTCATTCGTGGCCTGCCTGGCAGTTCTTATAAAATTACCGGTTTACTGCCTAATACTACGTATAGTTATTATGTTGCAGACTCATGCTTGTATGTAGGTAGTGGAAGCTGGGCAGGCCCCTACACGTTTACGACTTCCCCCTCTTATGCAGCTTTTGGAAGTGGTTACGCATTGCAATCGAGTAATACAAGCCCGCAAGCCTTTAATCTCGGTACCGGCTTAAATGACTCGCTTGCTCTTTCGGATTTTACTTTGGAGATGTGGGTGAAAATCGACCCGGCCAGTACCGCCGGCAATCCACCATTGCTGGCCAATAAGAATTATACCAGTGGTGGTAATAATGGCATTAGCTGGACTTATTCCGCATCAAGCAGCGGCCCCGGCGCTTCACAAATTCCAGGTTCCTTTCGCTTTAATTTCAAGACAAATTCGGGAACAACCGGCAGTAGCGGTCGTCACGACTACGATATTAAGCCGGTAAACCCCTATACCTGGAACCATATTGCGATGACGGTGACCAGGCGTGGGGCTATCAAAGGCTATGTTAATGGCATATATCAGCCTAATATGTATAATGGAGGCAACGCCACAGGGGTAGGCAGTCCCGATATTGCAGCCGACTCCTTAAAGTCTTTGGCCACCAATACCCTGAACATGTACCTGGCTCAGGATGGTACCGGTAATTACTCAAGCGGTTATTTTTTCCAGGGGGCTATGGATGAAGTGCGTATCAGGCAACGTGCATTGGATAGTACCGAGTTGCGGGCCAATATGTGCCAAAAACTGCAGGGTAATGAGGAAGGGTTATTAGCTTATTACCGGCTTAATGAATTGCCGGGCAGCACAGTGATCACCAATAGTGCCGCAGCGACAACAGGCCTGTTTAAGGGTGCCGCTACAGCTACCCCGCCAAGTTTTGTTATTAGCGGAGCACCCGTTGGCGACACCTCTGTTTCCCTTTATACAAATGACTGGGCAGGAAAAAGCTTACTATTAGCCACACCCAACCGTGGCACTTTTAAGGTAGATAGCTTTGCAAAAACAGGCACCTACCTGCATTTGTACCGGGTAAACAATGTACCCAACTTTAAAAACGGCCTGACTGCATTTTCAACAAACAATGTGGAATTTGGTGTGTTTGATGGCGACGGAAGCTTCAATTACAAGGCTACCTATAACTATGCCAACTATGATACTGCAATGGCCTATAAAAATGTCATTTATTTTTCTACACGCCAAAATAATGCAGACAGTTTATGGACCGGTAAGTTCAATAATTATAATAATACGGTGGACGGCGTATTGGGTACAGACAGCGTCAATGGCACGAGACAATTCTTTTTGGCCAATATGTCTTTTGTTTGTGATACACCTTTTTCTTTAAGTGTTACCAATATAACCGGCAGCAGTGCCCAACTTAATTGGACCACCGGCGGATCGGGTTTATGGAATATACAATATGGCCCTTCAGGATTTACCTTAGGTAATGGTACGCAAATTAAGGCGGTCACCAATAATCCCTATACGCTAACCCGGTTGCAAGGCAATACTGCTTATTCCTTTTATATACAGGATTCTTGTGTAGGCATAGGCAATAGCGCCTGGGTAGGTCCCTTTACGTTTACAACAATTACTGATTATGCTGCCTTCGGCAGTGGCTATGCACTTCATTTTAACGGAAACGGAGTGACCAACAGTACCACTAATGGCGTAAACCTGGGTACCGCCCTGCGTGATTCGCTGGCCTATTCAGATTTTACCATCGAGATGTGGGTGAAAGTCGGTAATTCAAACACCAATAACCCCTCGCTGATCGCGAATAAAGATTATGTAAATGGCGCCAATCCCGGCATTAGCTGGAACTATGCAGCGCCCGGCAATGCTTATGGCAGTGCTCCAGGACCTCATTTCCGCTTCAATTTTACAACCCAGGGCGGTACTACAGGTGGCTCCGGGCGGCATGACTATGATGTGCCTGCCGCCAATGAATATGTATGGAACCACGTTGCGGTGACCGTTGACAGGAAAGGCAAGATCAAAGGTTATATCAACGGCGTTTACTATGCCAACAGGTTGGGCACTTCCGGAGTTGCCTCTGATGATATCTCAGCAGACTCGGCCCGGTCCCTGGCTACCGGTGCCTTACCGCTTTATCTGGGTACCGACGGCACGGGTAATTACCGCTCTCCTTTTAATGGCGATATGGATGAAGTGCGTATCTGGAAGCGCGTGCTGGACAGCACCGGGATCCGTGCCGCCATGTGTCATAAGCTGCAAGGCAATGAAGAAGGCTTGCTGGCCTACTACCGCATGGATGAAACCATAGGTACCACCGTGTATAATTCAGCCGCAGCTACTTCCGGCTCTTTTGACGGTACCTTCACCACAAACGCACCTACCCATGTTATCAGTGGGGCGCCTATCGGGGATACCAGTGTATTCCTGTATCCCGGAGCCGGTTGGACCGGCCAGACGCTAAGCCTTAATAGCAATGGTCAGGGAACGTTTACGGTGGATAGTGTCACCGCAGGAGCAACAGCATCAAGCATTGCCGTACCTGGCGTGCATATTTACCGTGTTCATAAAGTGCCTAATTATGTTACCGGTATAGCAGATATCGGTGGTACGGATCGGTACTTCGGTGTATTTGCTGCCGACAATGCTTCGGCTTACTATCGTTCGCAATATGATTT
>CAZFKK010000203.1:0-5645 GCA_964519735.1 uncultured Taibaiella sp. | reverse complement strand
ACCCGTTTAACGGGGTTCCCGGTCTGTCCGGAAAGCGGCGGAACGCTAAAAACAGGGAGGAGCATTGCAATTAATTTTCCCATCTAAAGAAAAATATAATTACCTTTGCCTGTTGTATTTTCCTGTATATTATATGTCAGGAAGTACCTTATAACCCCTATATTGAAGGAATGTCTGTAATGAATTATCAGGAAATAGTACAACGCATCAACCATTTTTTGGCCGAGGATTTTGAGGTGGAGGCATCTGCTATAACTCCCGAAGCTACACTTAAGGAAACATTGGATCTGGATAGTCTTGATTATATTGATCTTATTGTTGCCATTGAAAGTAATTTTGGCTTCAAAGTGAAGCCTGAGGACTTTCAATCCATGGTAACGATCAATGATTTTTATGATTATGTATCCCATCGCCTTCAAACCAATTCAACCAGCGTTTAAATGTCGGGCTGGGACGGACGGTCCAAAGGAAACCCTTTAGGTTACCGTATTTTTATCTCTCTGTTACGCTGGGGAGGTGTTCCTGCAGCCTATTTTCTGTTGCGCTTTGTCGTACTTTACTATATATGGTTCAATCCCAAGGTAACCCAACCTTTAAAGGAGCTGTACCTTAAGCGTCTGCGTTTTCATCCCCGGAAATCCAGGAGGCTGATCCGTAGGAACATCTATATTTTTGGCCAGACATTGATTGATAAGATAGTGGTGATGAGTGGAGGAAAACATAAATATGTAATCGAGCGGACCGGCGGTCATTACCTGAATGAATTGGCTGAAGGAGGGAAAGGCGGTATCCTGGTCAGCGCCCATTTAGGCAATTGGGAACTGGCGGGCCACTTGTTGCAAAGGTTGGACAGTGTCATTAACATTGTGATGTATGACGGAGAGGCGGAACAGATCAAACAATACCTGGAACAAGTGACCGGGCCCAAGACATTTCATATCATCTTTATCAGGGAAGATATGTCCCATATTTATGAAATGTCGGCAGCGCTGCAACGCAATGAGCTGATCTGCATTCATGCAGACAGGTTTGTGAAAGGAAACCGTACGGTGGAACATGACTTTCTGGGTAGTTCTGCCCATTTTCCCCTGGGTCCTTTTGTGTTGGCCAGTAAATTAAGAGCGCCGGTTTGTTTCGTATTTGCAGTCAAAAAATCTACTTACACCTACCATTTTTATGGATTTCCGCCACGCACGTATGAAGGAAGGGGACTGACCGGAGCAATGACTATGCTTGAAGATTATGTAGCTTTACTGGAAGAAAAAGTAAAGCAATATCCAGAACAGTGGTTTAACTACTTCGATTTTTGGGAAGCTCCGGCCCCCGGCGACTGATGGAAAGACGGATAAGGGTATAATTTAAAGCCGGATTTTATGGTTTTGCAAATTTGTTGTTATCTTTATGCTTTATAATAAGATGGTTTCCTTTTTCTGACATGCAATACATCCCCCAAAAGCCGCCGTTTCAGATGATAGATGAATTGATCGCTGTTACTGATACGGAATTTCAAACCTCTTTTATCATCAGGGAAGGTCATTTGTTTGTGATCAATAACGAGTTTACCGAGCCCGGCATGATAGAAAATATGGCACAAACCGCTGCTGCAGGTACGGGTTGGAGCGCTGTACAGGGAAATCAACCGGCGCCTGTAGGCTTTATTGGTGCCATTAAAAACTGGCAGGTTAGCCGATTGCCCCGGGTGGGCGACTTCCTGGTTTCCACGATAAAAGTACAACATCAGATCAGGAATGCCCATATCGTTTCAGGGACAATAACTTGCCAGGGACAGTTGATCGCTTCAGCAGAGTTCACTATATTTTTGCAATAAAACAGGATAAAAATTCAAAATAGCCATGAAAAATACCTTGCTTATTATTGGTTTATTAGTTGTTTCCGCACTGCCTGTTAAGGCTCAGGATATATTTGATGCCCAGGTGCCGGTCACCTGGCTGGGGATCGATTTCTCAAAATTAAAATTCATTCCTGCCGACGAAGTTATTTCCAACCAGGATTTACAGGATAAGTACTTTCCCGGCTGGAATCAACTGATACTGGCAGAGCCGGCAAAGTTTGATATTGCTAAAGCCATTGGCCGGAGCACAGTAGCCCATCATATTGAGGTTATAGAAACTGTTAATAAGAAGGCGAAGCCCGATTTTATAGATAAGGATATGGCTTCATGGGAGCACCTTGATGCCGATAAGGTAACGCAAATGGTCAGGCAATATGACCTTAAAGGCCATACGGGCGTAGGGCTTGTTTTTATAGCAGAATCTATGAGTAAGAGTAAAAAAGAGGCCTCTTTCTGGGTTACTTTTATAGATATGGGCAGCCGGGAAATCTTGCTCAGTAAACCCGTAACAGCAGAGGCGGGTGGCTTCGGCTTTCGTAATTATTGGGCTGGTGCGATCAATAAGGTATTGAAAAAAATGCCTTCTAATATGAAAAAATGGAGTAAGGAATAAATAGCTTACACTTTATTTTCGCCAACTGGTTTGTTGCTGCCCAAAAAGAAGACCAGGGATATAGCCGGTCAAAAAAATCTTAAACTAAACTATTAAATTTATAGTGCCTAACATTTATGCAGTAGCTCATGCTGTATTAAGTCCTCTGGGCAATACAGCGGAGGAAAATTTCGAGGCAGTATTGAATTATACATCTGGCATACGGCAGCAGGAAGACCCTGCGATCAGCCCGGCCCCTTTTTGGGCGAGCCGGTTAGGAAACAGGCAATGGGAGGCGCTGGATCAATTGAAATCAGGTATTCCAAACGGGTTAAGTCCTTTTGAGCTCATGTGCGCCTACGTGGTAAAGCAGGCATTAAGCCAAACCAGGATAGGAGCGGCAGCTGAAGATTGTATACTAATATTATCCAGTACTAAAGGGAATATAGAGTGGTTGCAGCAGGAAAGTGACGAACGAATCAACCTGAGTACATCGGCTAAACGGCTCTCTTCCTGTTTCGGCTTTTCTCAGCCTCCTATGGTGGTGTCCAATGCCTGTATATCCGGCTCCTTAGCTTTGACAATAGCGGGCCGTATGCTGGAAGCAGGTAAGTGCAAACATGCTATAGTGGTCGGTTGCGACAGGCTAAGTGGCTTTGTATTACAAGGCTTTCAATCTTTTAGAGCTATAGCTGATGAAGTCTGCCGGCCTTTTGATGCACAAAGGAAAGGCATTAACCTGGGAGAGGCAGCGGCCTGTATCATCCTTTCCGCAAGTGACCAGGCAGGTCTTTCCGCTCCGCTGGCCCTGTTGGCAGGCGCCGGCCTGAGCACTGATGCCAACCACCTTTCGGCGCCATCCCGGACCGGGAAGGAACTGGCCGCAGCCATTGGGCAGGCTTATGCTATGGCGGGCATATCTTCCGCTCAACTCGGCATGATCTCTGCTCATGGAACAGGTACCCTTTTCAATGATGAGATGGAAGCCAAAGCGATTCACCTTGCAGGGGCAGGGCAGGTGCCTTTGCACAGCTTTAAAAGTTATGTAGGGCATACTTTAGGTGCAGCCGGTATTATTGAATCTGTAATTGCCTGCAGTGCTATGCAGGAACAGCTGATCCTTCCCTCCCTGGGATATGAAACGTCCGGAGTAGCGGACCTGGTTAAAGTAGCCACCGGAGTTCAGCCTGCTGCTTATGATTACCTCTTGAAAACGGCTTCCGGTTTTGGGGGATGTAATGCAGCTTTGATCTGGAAACGATATCATTAATCAGGGTAATCCGTCCCTGAGCACTACTTTAAAGGTCCTGCGATGGTAAGGGGAAAAACCTGCTTTTTTTATCGCCTGCTTATGCTTTAGGGTGGGGTAGCCTTTATTTTGCTGCCAGTTATAATGAGGAAAACCTTCATGCAACCGGGTCATATAGGCATCCCGATGGGTTTTAGCCAGGATACTGGCCGCTGCAATAGAGGCATATTTACTATCCCCCTTCACGATGCATTGGTGAGGTATGCCCCAATAAGGGGTAAACCTGTTGCCGTCGATCAATAATAGCTCCGGGCGTAAGCCCAGTTGATCTACTGCCAGGTGCATGGCCTTGAAGGAAGCTTTGAGAATATTGATCCGGTCGATCTCTTCGTGATCCACAAAGGCAACGGCCCAGGCCAGGGCGCTTTCTTCTATAATAGGACGCAGTGTGGTGCGCTGTATCTCGTTCAACTGTTTGCTGTCGTTTAACAGGGGATGGTAAAAATCCGGAGGCAAGATGACCGCGGCAGCCGCTACCGGTCCTGCAAGGCAACCCCTTCCGGCCTCATCGCAACCTGCTTCGGGTATATCTTTTTGAAAAAATGGGGCTAGCATTGAGTTATTGAGTAAGTATATTATGGATAGGTTGTATGATTTTACTGGTTTTCTTCCCTGGCTTGAACCTGCGACTTAAGGTTACCCGGTAATTACCTGTTCTGATAAAATAGGCATTCTTATTAGAGGCGCCTTGTGTCGCTATCGTATTGTTGACCAGGGAAGCAGAGACTCCCCAGGTCCTGCTATTGTAGCCTGCGGCGATACGGTAGGTTATATTAGGGGAAAGGCTCAGGTGATTTTGGTATTGATCCGGTTCAGTTTCTTTAGAGAAATCCACAGTCATATTTACGGTAGCAGAGCCTGTGGCAAACCAATTCTTTTGATAAACATAAGTATAAGCATAGCCCATACCGGGACCAAAGTTGATGAAGCGGTACCGTTGTACATTTCCCTGTGGAAAATGATGCGCCATTTCTTTAGGAACAAATGGCTGATCGCCAAAAAATTGTCCATAATAAGCATCAAAACCTACCAGGAATGTACCTGCTGACCTGGTCTGCCATTCATTCTGGAGCAGGGCGGCCCGGTAAGAGAACTTCCGGTGGTTTACAATATAATAGATCGAGGTTCCCAACAGCCGTACCTTTAAGTCGGGACGGATATAGAAACCCGGATAACCGCTTACATAATCAGGTGCGCTGATATAATAACCGTTATAAAATTGACCTAAAAAATCAATGACCCATTTAGGGCTGTAGATATGAGCCTGGCAATCCAGGTACTTTGTTTTTCCTCTTTCAGAGCCATCAGCATTTAACCCCGGAAACCCATAAGCAAGATTTAGGGTGAAAGACTTATAAGTTGCGCCAATGCCCAGGTTCAGTGTGGTATTGGGGCGATAGCGGAAGGAGGGAATATCCTTAGTGCCCCCAATGCTCAGGCTGGTATATTTTTGGGAGAGGTAAATCCGTCCTGTTATCTCCTGGTTATAACTGGAAACATAATGGCTGTCAATAACATTGCTTAGCGCAAAAAGGGAACAGGCCTTTGAGAGTAAAAAAAGGGTAACCAGGGATATAATAAGGATAAGGTGTTTCAAGAGAACGTATTTAATAATTACTTTATCCGGAATGCATCGGGTCAGGCTTAGGGGTTGCCCTGGTCAGGCTCAAAATCCAATGATATGGAATTCATGCAAAACCTTTTATACGTGGGGGCCGGTCCGTCATCAAAAATATGGCCCAGATGGGCATCACAACGGCCACACAAGACTTCCGTTCTGTGCATGCCATGGGAATTGTCTTCTTGGTATAGTACGCTGTTAGGACGAATAGATTCAAAAAAGCTCGGCCAGCCGCAACTGCTTGCAAATTTGGCATCGGAGCGGAAAAGGG
>CAZFKK010000202.1:0-5690 GCA_964519735.1 uncultured Taibaiella sp. | reverse complement strand
CATGTATAATCTTGGCATTGACGGCGTCGATTTCATTGTCTGTAATACAGACTCTCAGGCACTTGCTCAAAGTCCTATACCTAATAAGATTCAATTAGGTCCTCATTTAACACAAGGTCTGGGTGCAGGAGCTAATCCGGAAATCGGCAAACAGGCAGGAGAAGAGTCTGTCGATGAGATTACAAAGATTCTAAAGGTCAATACCCGGATGGCTTTTATTACAGCTGGTATGGGTGGAGGCACGGGTACTGGTGCTGCTCCGATTATTTCAAAGGTATGCCGGGAGCTAGGTATTCTTACAGTGGGCATTGTTACCACACCATTTGCTTATGAAGGACGGAAAAGGTTAAAACAGGCGCAGGATGGTATCTCCTCTATGCGGGAGCATGTAGATACCATCCTGATCATTTCAAATGATAAATTAAGGCAGCAATACGGCAACCTTCCTTTTACACAGGCTTTTTCCAAAGCAGATAACGTATTGGCAACTGCTGCAAAGTGTATCACGGATCTGATTACTGTAGATGGAAAGGTTAACCTGGATTTCAATGACGTCCAGACTGTAATGAAGAGTGGAGGTGTTGCTATATTGGGCAGTGCTCTGGCATCCGGAGAAGGTCGTGCTCTTCAGGCTGTAGGTAATGCATTAAACTCTCCTTTACTGAATGACAGTGAAATTGAGGGTGCACAGTGGATATTGCTCAACGTTACTTCTGCTGCAGGTGATTATGAACACACTCTTGATGAACTGGAGATTATCCAGGGTTATGTACAGCAACAAGCTGGTAATACTTGTGATATTATCCTGGGTATGGGACATGATCCTAATCTTGGTGAAAATATATCCGTTACCATTATAGCTACCGGATTTCATCATCACGAAATTGAAATTAATCTTCCGGCTAAGAAAGTACAGGAACAGGAGAAAATTGTGGTAGCGTTGGGTCAGTCTAATGCTGGTGAATTTATTGAAGCCAGAATGGAAATGCCTAAACCGGCAATTGATCCTTTGGCACCTGTATTGGTAGAGGCTCCCGTGACACAATCCATTGTGCCTCCGGCAGTACCTATTGCTCCTCCGACAGTACAAGAGACGAGGGCAACTTACAGCCTGGAGCTACCGCAAAGTGAAGCACCGGTAGTGCCTGTTCCGGAAGTAAAGACACCGGAGCAACCTGCTGCCCCTGAACTCGAATTAATCATTAAAAACGAAGCGCCCTCTTCTCAGGAAGATATTCGTATAAAAAGAGGAGAGCGTTTCCTTACTTACGAAGAGATGGAAGAGCAACGCCGTTTTGAAGAGCAAAAGAAAGCTTTGGAGGAGCGGGCCGATCGACTACGCAGAATGAGCTTTAACATTCAGGGAGGAGATCATCCCGGTGATATAGAAAATGTTCCCGCTTTTGTTCGACGTCAGAGTAGCCTGGATGATTCAGGGAGCTCTTCTGATACCTTTCTTTCCGGATACTCTGTGAATGCAGATAAACATGGTAATAAGGGAAATATTAGTACCATTAATACCTTTCTTGATGGTAAGAAACCGGATTAGTCTTCAATCCGCTTATGGCTGACAAAAGGCGTTTCGGTTATTCCGGGACGCCTTGTCTTTTTCATGCCGGCCTGATAAGCATGAATAATCATCTGCTTATCAGTTGATCAATCTTCTATTTATTTTATTACTTTTATGCTTTAATACAGATACTATGCAACTCTATACAATAGATACAGGATTATTTAAATTGGATGGTGGCGCAATGCACGGAGTTGTGCCTAAAACTCTTTGGAATAAATATAATCCTTCTGATGAGAATAATTTATGTTCCTGGGCTATGCGCTGCTTGCTCATCGAACATGGTAATCATCTGATCCTAGTAGATACCGGTATTGGAAACAAGCAGGATGAGCGATTTTTCAGCCATTACTTTCTCCATGGTACAGATACTTTGGAGGGCTCATTGCGCAAACATGGATTTCATATGGAAGACATTACAGATGTGTTCCTGACCCATCTTCATTTCGATCATGTGGGTGGTGCGGTTAAAAGGGAAGGGAATAAGTTATTACCCGCATTCCCCAAAGCCATGTATTGGAGCAATAAGGCACATTGGGATTGGGCAGTTGAACCGAACGATCGCGAAAAGGCCTCTTTTTTAAAAGAGAATATTCTGCCTTTGGAAGAAAGTGGACAATTGTCCTTCATCACAACGGAAGAGGGTGATGAATGGATGCCTGATATCCGTATCCGTTATGTGAATGGACACACCGAGGCAATGATGTTGCCCCAGATCAGTTATAAAGGACATACCATTTTATATTGCGCCGATTTACTGCCTAGCAAAGCACATATACCCTTGCCCTGGATCATGGGTTATGATATGCGCCCTCTTGATACGCTTCAGGAAAAGAAAAGATTACTGAAGGAAGCTGCGGATAAGGAATGGTTGCTTTATTTTGAACATGATTATCAACATGAACTCTGCCGTTTGGTGCAAACCGATAAAGGTGTTCGTGCAGGGGACGTGCTCTACATGAAGGATATTTGATTTATTGCCGGTGGCTTATTTTGTCGTTTCTATTTCAATTGTCAAGGAATCTACGCTACATGTTGTTGCTACGTCACATACCCTTTTTAAAGGCTGTATTTGCTTATTCGCTGACTGCTTTTGGTGGCCCTCAGGGACATGTGGGTATGATGATAAAGACTTTTGTGATGAAGAGGCGGGATGTTACGGAAGAAGAACTACAGGAATATAATTCCTTTTGCCAGATGTTGCCAGGCCCTTCTTCTACGCAAACGGCGATGTTGATCGGCTGGAAACGGGGGGGCATATCCCTGGCACTACTTACTCTTTTGATATGGACCATGCCGGCAATACTGCTTATGTCGGCATTATCTTTTCTCGTGTATTACATTGATACCCGGGAGATTCAAACCAATTTGTTTTTGTACATACAACCCATGTCTGTGGGCTTTGTTTGTTTTGCCGCTTTGCGTATGATGCGAAAAAGTGTGACCAATAAAGCTACCTGGATGATTATGGCCGGAGGCTTGCTGGCTACTGTATGGATACGGTCTCCCTGGATCTTCCCCGTATTATTGTTTGCCGCAGGATTAATTTCTAATTTCAGTGATAAGCGTATTGAAAAGAAAGCGCATAAGCCTAAACCCATACGCTGGATCAATTTGTGGCTCTTTGCCATGGTTTTTATTGTTGCCGGTGTCCTCAGTGAAGTAGCAAGAGTGCAGAAATGGGAGCACGGCCGTATTTTCCATCTTTTCGAGAATTTTTATCGTTTTGGGAGTACTGTTTTTGGCGGGGGGCAAGCTTTGATTCCGATGATGCTGGCTCAGTTTGTTACCTTGCCTGCCAATCGTGGATTGCCGCCCTTGATGTCCTCCGGAGAATTGATGACAGGGTTCGGCCTTGTTCAGGCAATGCCCGGACCTGTTTTTTCTGTATGTGCATATGTCGGAGGAATAGCTATGAGTACCTACGGCCCGGTTTGGCAGGCTTTGGGATGCATAGTGAGTATTTTTGCTATTTTTTTGCCCAGTACCTTATTGCTATTGTTCCTCTTTCCTATTTACCAGAACCTGAAACAACATGTTATTATTTATCGTGCCCTGGAGGGAATTAACGCCGTAATCATTGGCGTAATATGGGCTTCCGGTATTCTTTTATTCCTAGAAATCAATAAAGCCGGTATGGATTGGAGTAGTATTGTGGTCGTCATTATTACTTTTTGCCTGCTGCAATTTTCAAGGATTCCTGCCCCCCTCATTGTAATGGGATGGCTGCTACTGGGGTGGAGCCTTCATTAATGATGACAGTTTTTCCTTTAAATGATATCGTAGCCGTACATTGCTAAATATTTCCTAAAAGAATATTATTTTTTTGTTCAGTAAATAATATTCCTACATTTGCCTCTCTAAAAATAGACTTCTTTTCGTGTCGGATCATTCAAGACATATTATTTCTTTACCAGGATCAGCAATGAATATCATTGCTGCTTTAGTCATTATTATTATCGTCATTATTCCGCTCTTAAAGAAGGTGTGGCTGAATCCTTATTAGTATAAAACTATTATATATCAGATAACCCGCCTTCTTCAAGGCGGGTTTTTTTATGTCCATTTTTAACTTTTATAACTATGTATTATGACCATCAATCCCTGGTTTACCTTAACGGGGAATTTAAAAAAGCTACAGAGGCAACAACTGACCTTTATAGTCAATCCCTGCATTACGGATATGCTGTATTTGAAGGGATCCGTTCTTACAGGACAATAACCGATGAGACCAAAATATTCAAGGCAGAGGCACATTTTCTGCGGCTTAAAGCTTCTGCGGAGGCTTTAGGGATACCCTTTTCATATGATATACAAGAACTGATTCAGGCCACGTATGTTCTTTTAGAAAAGAGTAATCTTCAGGATGCGTACATAAGGCCAATAATTTATTGTCCCGCTAATATGGGCCTGTCCTATCCGAAATCTTCTACTATAATGATTGCTGCATGGCAATGGGGTGCATTATTGGGAGATAAAAGATTAAAAGTAATGACCTCATCCTTCCAGCGACCTAATCCAGGGGGATTTAAAATAGAAGCTAAAGTGAGCGGGCATTATGTCAATTCTATCTTAGCTTCTGAGGAGGCCAGGACTAAAGGGTATGATGAGGCATTGTTGCTGGATATAGACCGGCATGTAGCAGAAGGTCCCGGGGCGAATATTTTTTTTGAAAAGGACGGTATCCTCTACACGCCTCCCAGGGGTAATATTCTTCCGGGTATTACCCGGGCCACAGTACTGGAGATATGTGCCACATCCGGCATAAAAGCAGTAGAAGAACCCTTTGGTCTGGAAATGCTAAAGCAGGCAGACCATGTGTTCTTTTGTGGGACTGCAGCGGAAATAGTTGCCTGGGAATCATTGGATAACCACATCTTTAAAAAAGAATGGCAAGGTTCTGTAAGTAATTATGTACAACAGGTGTATCAGGCTAAAGTCCGGTCCCAGGAATAAAAATTCAAAATCAGAAAAAATGAAACCACTGAATCAACACAGTAAAGTCATTACACAGGATATGACCCAGCCGGCTGCAAGAGCCATGCTGTATGGAGCAGGCTTTGATGATGCAGATATGAGCAAAGCCCAGGTAGGTATTGTCAGCATGGGATATGAAGGTAATACCTGTAATATGCATTTAAACGAACTCGCGTTGCTGGTCAGGGAGGGAGTGACAGAACAGCATCTTAAAGGATTGATTTTTCATACCATTGGTGTCAGTGACGGCATCAGCAATGGAACGGACGGTATGCGCTATTCTTTAGTGAGCAGGGATCTCATTGCAGATTCAATAGAGACTGTTTGTGGCGCTCAGCATTATGACGCTTTAATTGCATTGCCTGGATGCGATAAAAACATGCCTGGGTCCTTGATCGCCATGGGTAGGTTGAACCGTCCCGCAATTATGGTTTTTGGAGGAAGTATTGCCTCTGGAAAGTATAAAGGGGAGGCGCTTAATATTGTCTCCGCTTTTGAAGCACTGGGCAAAAAGATTAGCGGGGCATTAACTGAAGAAGATTTCAGGGGAATTATCCGCCATGCCTGTCCCGGGGCAGGTGCCTGTGGAGGTATGTATACTGCCAATACGATGGCTGCTGCAATTGAATCTTTAGGTATGAGT
>CAZFKK010000201.1:0-5692 GCA_964519735.1 uncultured Taibaiella sp. | reverse complement strand
CTAAAGCAAATGCATTTCAACCCGGCCCTCCCATAATGCATCACTTGGAAAAGCTAAAAGATCTTAAATTTTATACAGTAAACGATTTTAATGCCAACTATCCTGCCGGAAGTGAGTTAACAGATTTGGTAACCATATCCATGAACTCAGATGGTGGTACCCCCACAACCTTTGTTTCTATTCAGGAGTTCGTGCAAAATTATGTGGATAAAATGATGAGATTGGGAGTGGGTATCGCCCTTGGGATATAGAAGAAAATCGGATAATTTTCATATATTTGTAATTGCTGCTGCGGTAAAATCGGCTCTGTTTATGAAATATGCTTTTCATCTCCTGGCGCTTCTTTTTCTTTGGTCTTGCCACAACAATAATTCATCCACACAAAAAGAATCGCCGGTAAACACAACACAGGTGACGGTCTGCTACAGCCCTGCCGTTGATGACAAAGACTGGTATAGTTCCGGTCGCAAGGCACCCATGCTGAAAGGGCTTCGGGGGATTAATTGGGAAATTTCCACTTCAGATAAGGAAGTACAGGATTATTTTAATCAGGGAATGATGCTGGCCTACGGATTTAACCATGCTGAGGCCGCAAGGTCATTTTATGAAGCGATGAGGTTGGATTCGGCATGTGCTATGGCTTACTGGGGATTTGCCTATGTGTTGGGCCCCAACTACAATGGAGGTATGGAAGAAGGTAATTTTCAACGGGCATACGATGCCGCTCTTAAGGCCCAACTGCTGAGCCATAACTGTACACCCAAAGAAAAAGCGCTGATAGCGGCATTGGTTACCCGCTATGCGGCACAACCTCCCGCCGATCGTCAACCACTGGATAGAGCCTATGCGGCAGCGATGAAAAAAGTATACGACCGGTATCCTTCCGACCCGGATATCGGAGCACTGTATGCGGAATCATTAATGAACCTGCATCCCTGGGATTTGTATCAAAAGAAAACAAAAGCACCTCAACCCTGGACTCCGGAACTCGTAGCGGTATTGGAGCACCTCATAAAGATCAATCCCCGCCACCCGGGAGCACACCATTTTTATATCCATGCGATGGAAGCCTCTACAACGCCTGAGAAAGCATGGGCAAGCGCCCGGTTGTTGGACACACTGGTGCCCGGTTCCGGCCACCTTGTACATATGCCTTCTCATATTTACATCAACACCGGTGATTATCATTTGGGTTCTTTATCAAATATCAACGCGGTAAAAACAGATAGCATTTACAGCACCGCCTGCCATGCGCAGGGGGTATATCCACTGGCTTATTATCCGCACAACTATCATTTCCTTGCCGCTACGGCCACACTGGAAGGAAATTCTTCATGGGCATGGCAAGCTGCCTTGCAGGTTCAAAAACATACTGCCAAAGGCGTTATGCGACAGCCAGGCTGGGGCACCCTGCAGCATTACTATACCATCCCTTACTATGTGGCGGTAAAATTAGCCATGTGGGACACGATACTTTCCCTGCCTCTGCCGCCCGAGGACCTGGTGTATCCCCGGGCCATCTGGCACTATGCCAGGGGCATGGCCTATCTGGGCAAAAAGGAGATCACCAAAGCACAGAAAGAAATGAAAGTACTCTCCGCCCTTGCTGTCGATACTACCCTGGAGGCCTTAACGGTATGGGATATCAATACTACTGCTGACCTGGTACAGATTGCATCGAAGGTATTACAGGCTGCCATCGCTATAAAACAAAGCCAGACAAACCAGGCGATCTCCTTACTCAAAGAAGCGATCGCCCTTGAAGACAACCTCAATTACAACGAACCACCGGATTGGTTCTTTTCCATCAGGCACCATCTGGGGGCAGTGTTGCTCAATGCGGGCGCATACAGCGAAGCGGAGCAGGTATATCTGCAGGATTTGAAAACCTGGAAAAAGAATGGCTGGGCACTTGTGGGATTATATCAAACCCTGCTAAAGCAAAACAAGAAAAACGAAGCCGGGAAAATAAAGGCAGCTTTGGATAAAGCATGGCAACATGCGGATTTTATATTGACTTCCTCATCGGAAATAATGAAGTAAAAAAGTTGTTGTGTACCGATGATTGCCGCATTGCGCGATATTTATTGCGCAAGGAATATCACCTGTTCTCCCTCTTATTCTTTAGTAAAGGTGAATTGTCCCCCTCCTAAGAGAAAAGGCCCGTTGTCCTGTAGCCGGGCTAATCCAAAATTCCCAATTTTTTGGCCGTTTTCAGCAGCGCCACGGCATTTTTAACTTCAAACTTTTGCAGCAGGCTCTTTCGGTGATTTTCAACGGTACGTATGCTTAAATACAAGCGCTCTGCGATGTCTTTACTACTACTGCCCTCTGCGATAAGGTCCAGTATTTCTTTTTCCCTTCGCGTCACCTCCGGTACCTGGAGTTCCTTGAGATGCTCCTGTACCAATAATTCCCGCATCAATTCACCCTGAACGGTCGGATCTATATACTGCTCTCCTTTGTAAATCTTTTGTATAGCAGCTATAAGTGTAGCCTGCGATATGTTTTTCAGCGAATAACCATGACAGCCGATGCGCATCATCTCCCGTACCCGTTTGGGTTCATCAATACTGGACAGCACCATGATCTTTATTAGCGGATACATGGACAATGCCTTCCGGGCCAGCTCTTCGCCCGTATAGTCTGGTAATTGCAGGTCCAATAGAAGTACATCGGGTACTTGCGTTTTCAGTCCTTCCAGCAAAGCCTGTCCATTAACGTAAACACCGGTGAGGGAGATAGCGGCATCTTCCAGCAACATCTGTTGCAACCCTTTCAATACCATCTCATGATCATCTGTTAAGGCTACTTTAATCATTGTTTCTTTATTTGCTTCCTGTTAAAAAATCAGGGGGACTTATTTCTTTATATGTTTCTCTGGCGTTTCTAAGTATAGGCATTGTCAATATTGATATAAACAGCGGTGCCTTCATTGACACGTGAATCAATGTCTAGACGTCCGCCCAGGGCCATCACCCTGTTTTTTATATTATTCAGGCCTATGCCTTCGATCTTGTCCTGTTGCGCTATTCCTTTCCCCCTGTCTTCGACGATGATCTGTAGCCCGTTGTCCTGGCCGCTCAGTTGGACCATCGCCTTTTGGGCGCCGCTATGTTTTACAATATTCTGTATCAGTTCCTGGATCATCCGGTAAACAGAGAGTGCAATTTCGTCACTTAAAGTATCCGGTACGCCGAAATGTTGAAATTTAATAGCGATCCGGTGTGCTTCCTCTGTTTTTTGACAGAACAACGCCACGGTTTCCACCAAACCCTTACTTTTTAGAATTGCGGGACTCATATTATGTGCCGTCCTGCGTAATTCGGTATAGGCATCATCCATGAGCTGCACGGAGCGTTCATATTTGAGGGATTCTTCCCGTGCCGCTGGCGGTCGGAGCGTCGTTAAATTCATCTTTGCAGCAGATAAGAGCCCGCCTATACCATCATGCAGTTCCCGTGAAAGTCGCTCCCGCTCCAGTTCCTCGCCATCGATGCGGGCTTTGAGCTGCAGGTTAATTTGTTCGGAGCGCTGGATGCTTTGTTTTTGCTGGTAATTTCTACGGAGTAATAAAATGATCGCCAGCAAGACCAAAGCGCTGGAGGCCATGATCCCGATCCAGGTGTTCTTTGACTTGATGGCTGCTTTTTGCTCCACGAGGGCCAGTTTATTTTTGGCGAGTTCTTTATCCTTTTCTGCATTCTTATATTGCAGTTCTGTGGCAATTAAGCGTAACCGCATATCATGGCTCCCGATAGAATCGATTCTGCTTTGTAGCGTTCGGGAGGTATAAAATGCTTTTTTAAAATCTCCTTGCTGAAGATACATATTCGTAAGTTGATTCATGTTACTCAGCCATCCATGTGGATCTGCAGCCCCCAGACTCTGCATAAATAGTTGTTCTGCCGTTTTGTACTGCCCCAATGCGGCGTAGGCAGTGGCGGCTATCTCCTCCGCTTTCCACAGATGATCCGGGGAAACGGGGTGATAGGGTGCCAACGTATCCAATGTTTTGAGTAACAGAAGTGCCTGCTGCGGTTTCCCGTTGTTGGCAAGCGCAGAACTCTTGTTAAGGATGGCTACGTAAAGGGCGCTGTATAGTTTAAACTTTCGGGCCACTTGAACGCTGCTGTCCCAATAAGGGAAATGCTGATTTTCATATTGTTCTTTTATTCTGGATATACTTAATAGCGCGTTAGCCCAGAGCCGTCCGTTCTGGTAAGAGATGGCTGTGCTTAAACACCTTTCCAGGTACTCCAGGGCAAGATTCTTATACCCCAACAAAAGCAAGGTTTCAATCATATTGTATTCAATACCGGCCACCCGTAAAGGGTCGGCATTGGCAAATCCTATTGCTTTAAGGCGCATTTTGAACGACTCCTCATAACGGGATTGGCGGAAATAGATCTGGCCTATATTTTCGTACAAGATGGAAAGCTCTTTCCGGTGCTGTTGGGTATCACAAAGTTGCAGTCCCCTTTGGGCAAACAGAAGGCTCTGTTCATGAACCGCGGGGTCTTTATAGAAGTACGATAAGGCGACCAGGCAACGTCTGATTTCTTTCTGGTCCTGATGGATCCAATGCTGCTTTAATAATTGAAGCAACCATCTTCTGGCGCTATCCGGTTGCCGTATCCTCAGTTCGTTCGCTTTCTTAATGTCATCTGCGCCTTCTGTTGTCTTAATGTTGTCCATGCGGATCCAGTCTTTCACCTGGCCGGCAACAGGGATAGTGGCCAGCAGGGAGTAAAGCACTAAGAACAAATATAGAAATGCGTGCATAGAAGATATTAAAGATACAATCCAAATAGGAAACGCTACAGTTTTTTTCTTGAATCAAAAATAGCTGTTTCTACTCAATTAAATTGAGTAAAAGTGATCAAGCCGGATTGCTTATTCAGCAATATATTTGTATTCTTATTGCAATAAGAAGGGTTGCGACCGGCAGGATCAGGTTTAGCCCGTTAATTTATTAAGAATCACTCCAAATTTAAAGAAGACAAATAATGAATAAAAATGTACTTATAATAATAGCCGTAATACTTTTGGGGCTCGGTGTCCGGGAAGGTCTGCATGCCCAAGGCAAACTCAATAAGCGCTTTTTGGAGAATAAGGGGCAAATTACCGATCAGCATGGTCAGCCCAGGCCGGACATTGATTTTAGTATAGCCTCCGGTGGTGTAACTGTTTACATCGGTAGTGGTCACCTGCATTACCAGTGGGCGGTACCCATGGGAAGCAAAGCGGGCGGTAGGGAGCAAGGAATGGAGCGCAGCATGGATTCTATTAAAATATATCGTATGGATGTAAACCTGATAGGCGCGAATAAAAATGCCCAACTGATCAAAGAAAGTAAACAAAGCTATTATGAAAGGTATTTTCTCCCATACAGCGGAACAGAAGGCATTAAAGTTGCTGCCTATGAAAAAATAATTTACAAAAACATCTACCCTTCTATAGACTGGGTACTGTATATCAAAGGAGACAAAATGGAATATGATTTTGTCGTACATCACGGCGGGAAGGTTGCCGATATACAGATGCAGTACAATGGAGCGGAAGATTTTAAAATTAATGAAAATGGCAGTTTTACAGCTTTTACCCCCTATGGGCAGGTCACCGAGGCGGCACCTTACAGCTTTCAGGAAAGTGGTGAAACGGTCCACTCTCAATTTCTTTTGGAACACAA
>CAZFKK010000200.1:4588-5745 GCA_964519735.1 uncultured Taibaiella sp. | reverse complement strand
GTTGGGAGCAGAAGCTCAGGGATTGGGCGCTATAGGGAATACAGGAGGCATGGCCTTAAAACAGCCGATGAAGGATTATCTTTCTCTGGCTGAGGAAGACATCGTTGTTGCTTTTATCTACCTTGGCTATACGGACCAACCTAAAAAAGAAGCACAACGAAACATACCCATTGCTGAAAAAGTAAAATGGCCTGGCCGGAAAGAACTTCAGCATGTTTAAATAGAATACCTGCATGTTCGTGCAACAATTGATCACCTTAATAAAAAAGGATTTCCTCCTGGAATGGCGGCAAAAACATACCTTGTTTGGCGTAATGCTATACGTAGGTTGTACCGTTTTTGTTTTATACATGATGGCAGGACAACCTGAAAGCCATATCTGGAATGCCTTATTCTGGGTAGCTCAGTTATTTGTAACCGTCAATACGGTGGCCAAAAGTTTTCTGCAGGAAGGCGAAGCCAGGATGCGTTACTATTTTACGCTGGTTCAGCCTGTACATTATATACTGGCCAAAATGGTCTATAGCATGATCATGATGTTAGTCATGATGTTATTGTCACTACTGTTGTTCCGGGTCTTGCTGGGTAACCCCATTGTACGCCCCGTCAAATTCCTGATGGTAGGGATTTTAGGCGCATCCAGCTTATCGCTGCTCTTCACCTTCTTATCCGCCATAGCAGCACAAGCACGTCAAAATGCCGCGCTTATGGCTATCCTGGGTTTTCCGGTAGCAGTGCCCCTATTGATGATCCTGAGTCACCTGTCAGTAGGTACTGTAGCCCCTGTATTACAGGAGGGATGGTGGAATATGGCCCTGATGATGGTAGGGATGGATGTATTGATTGTTGGACTGGCAGTTATCCTGTTTCCATTTCTGTGGAAAGAGTAATTTTTTTCCGCAGAGATCAATGATGTGGAAACAAAAACATTAGTTACATTTGCACCACAACGAAGTCTTCGTAGCTCAGTTGGTAGAGCAGCTGACTCTTAATCAGCGGGTCTAGGGTTCGAGTCCCTACGAGGACACTCTAAAGCATAGCATGGTAGCCGCTTTCAGCGGCTATTGCTGTTTTTACAAAGATTAAAAACTCCAAAATCCTTTGTAATCAAATCTTTAGCTTAATTACTGACGTCACGCAAAATTATCCCCATTAAA
>CAZFKK010000200.1:3021-4578 GCA_964519735.1 uncultured Taibaiella sp. | reverse complement strand
TGACTCTTAATCAGCGGGTCTAGGGTTCGAGTCCCTACGAGGACACTTAAAAAACACCCAAAATAGCCGCAAAATAGCGGCTGTTTTGATTTTTAGCCTATCATATCAATAAACTATCTCTTTGGATTAACCCGTTTTCTGTACATTTGTGACACCAATTGTGTAGCCGTGGTACTAATTGTGACACTTGTGGCACCAAAAGCGGCACCAATTTTTAAGATTAAATCTTAGCCGGAAAATGAAAGTAGGATCACTCATAAATTTAATCGCTCAATAAGGTAATTCGCAATATTTTGATTTTTTAATTCTAGTTGTTAACTTGTGCAGGTTAACCCTTGTTCCATGAAAATTAGCAATAAGTGGATTGCCACCCACAAAAATTCACTAAAATCAATCCCTAAAAAATATTCAGGGATGATTATTCCTCTTATTATCCCTGTTTTTCTTTTTACTAATTGTACATCAGAAAAGGCGTCTTCCAATAGAGACACCCCACCCGTGCCAACGCAACATGCTGTTGTGGATCATAAATCTAAAATTGCAGCGGAGCAATGGGAGAAAGAATTAAATCAACAAATTTTAACGGGGCTGTCCTTTATTAAAAACTTCCCCCCGGATTCTTTTTGGAAGTCTTCAAAATCAATTTCTATTGCCATTGATAGTTTCGACCGTTTTGCATCTTTGTACTTGTTGTCTATGGGAAATTATAGTGATAATTTCCTGAAAAATGCACAACAGCTCGGTGCTGAAACTAAGAAACTACAACAAAAGGTATTCCCCCTGCTCCGTAAAAATTTCACCCAACAAATGGCGGATGAAATGCGAAAATTCGACATTGAGGTATCCTGTACCGGTAAGGACAATTCTATTCTCACCCTGACGGGTGAAATATTCTCCAAAAACAAAAATATAAGTGACTTTCAAAATACCCTGGATAATTCTTCTTATAAGAAACCTCCGGCCAAACACTTCCGCTTCAAGGAGATCAGGTATGCATGGCATAAAAACCAATCTGACCCGGTAGTTTTCGAAATTCATTCGCTACCGGATAATAAGCTCTCTACAGAGGCGGAATAAGTATTTTTCAGCACTAAAATCTGCGCAAACAACAATAATCACCCGCTCTTAAAATCCGCAGCACTTTGATTATACCATGTTTTGTAATACCTTTGTTCCCGGTTACCAATCAAGGTGATAATTACCTTTATTATACTCTTAAACGTTAATGCGTTAATTAAAAATCATAGATTAAATGACTACTACATTCCTTAACATTTACGATACCGTCAATAAATTCGGTGCACCGGTGACTTATGGAATTACTCTATTAATGGCCATTGTATTTATATGGGTAATGTTCAAATACCTGGATACTTCCGATTTACATGACTAACCTGTCTGAACATATTGCTCAGCTACGCCATGATTACCAGCTTGCCGCTCTGGAAGAAGCACAAACAGGTAATGATCCCATTATTTTCTTCAAAAAATGGTTCCAGGAGGCAGAAGCAGCGCAGATTTCAGAAGTAAATGCCATGACCCTGGCCACGGTCGATG
>CAZFKK010000200.1:2479-3011 GCA_964519735.1 uncultured Taibaiella sp. | reverse complement strand
AAAGGGACTGGACGAAAAAGGATTCAGTTTCTTCACCAACTATCAAAGCAATAAAGGGATACAGCTCACGCAAAGTAAAGAGGCCGCTTTATTGTTTTTCTGGAAAGAGCTGGAACGCCAGGTACGGATAGAAGGATTTGCAGAAAAAATATCGGCTGCCGAATCTGACCAATATTTCTATTCCCGGCCAAAAGGAAGCCAGATCGGAGCTTCCGCCTCTCCTCAAAGTCAAAAGATAAGCAGCCGTATAGAATTAGAGGATAGAGTTACTTTGCTGGAACAAAAATATCCTGATGGTTCAGTGCCAAGACCGGAACATTGGGGCGGATACCGGGTCATACCCCATAAAATAGAATTCTGGCAGGGTCGTAGTAACCGGCTCCACGACAGGATCGTGATGGAAAAAGCGGAAGCCGGTAATTGGGAAAAATACAGAATTGCTCCTTAATTGATAAACAATCTTTTGCGCACAAGCGTCGGTTCCTCCCAACATGAAATCACTCTTTACACAAAAACAGCTTCAGATTACCAT
>CAZFKK010000200.1:0-2469 GCA_964519735.1 uncultured Taibaiella sp. | reverse complement strand
AGCGATTGACGCATCAGTTGCTTGAAAACCATCTTGATTTTAGCCATTCTGTACTTATTGGTATGCAACCCCGCGGTGTATTCCTTTCAGACAGGATTTACAGTAAATTAAAAGAGTTCTTGCCGGAGATCCATATCCCTTACGGTAAACTGGACATCACCTTCTACAGGGATGACTTTAATACTACTCCTGATTTACCTATAGCCAGGGAAACGGATATTAACTTCTCCCTTGAGAACAAAAGGGTAATTTTGGTGGATGACGTGCTCTATACCGGAAGAACCATCCGGTCAGGATTAGACGCCTTATTGGATTTCGGCCGCCCGGATTCAGTGGAATTACTTGTGTTGATCGATAGAAGATTCAGTAGGGAACTGCCTATACAACCCGATTATGTAGGCATGGCTGTTGACTCCTTGAATGCCCAACGGGTAAAAGTATTGTGGAAAGAAAAGGATAAAAAGGACGAGGTCATATTAGGATAATGCCTGGTTATTCAGCAGGAAACCGGCAAGAACAACAGGTAAATTATAAATCCGGGGCAGCAGGAAAATTATCATGGATTTGCGCCCCTTTGCAGCAATCTTTACTATCAACAAATCATTAATAAACACGTGTCGCTATCCGTTAAGCATTTATTAGGTATAAAAGACGTAACACCGGCAGATATAGAACAGATCTTCCGCACCGCAGATAATTTTAAAGACGTTCTGCAACGTCCTATCAAAAAAGTGCCCACCCTGCGGGATACTACCATTGTTAATTTATTCTATGAGAATTCTACCCGTACCCGCATCTCTTTCGAACTTGCTGAAAAAAGGTTGAGCGCCGATACGATTAATTTCACTGCTTCGGGAAGTTCTGTCTCTAAAGGCGAGACATTAATCGATACGGTTCATAATATACTTTCCATGAAAGTGGATATGGTAGTCATGAGACATTCTGCCAGCGGGGCGCCTCATTTTCTGGCCAACCATATCAATGCCAGTATTATCAATGCCGGCGATGGCATCAACGAACACCCGACACAGGCGCTTCTTGATGCCTTTTCTATAAGAGAAAGGCTGGGAACAGTTACCGGCAAAAAAATAGCTTTATTCGGAGATATCATGCATTCACGTGTTGCTTTGAGTAATATCTACCTGCTTACTAAAATGGGCGCTGAAGTCATAGTTTGCGGCCCCCCCACCCTCATCCCGAAACATATTGAAAAACTGGGGGTGAAAGTTTCCTATGATGTACGCAAGACATTAGCCTGGTGTGATGTAGCCAATGTTTTAAGGATACAATTGGAGCGCCAGAACAAACCCTTATTTTCTACACTGCGGGAGTACTCTTTGTATTATGGCATTAATAAATCCTTACTCGATTCTCTGAAAAAAGAGATCATCATTATGCATCCCGGTCCTATCAATCGCGGCGTTGAATTAAATAGTGATGTAGCCGATAGTAAAAATTCCATTATCCTGGACCAGGTACAGAATGGGGTAGCCGTAAGGATGGCCGTTCTTTATTTACTGGCCGGCAAAAAGGACGAAACCCTGTTAAGCTGACCCTGCCTGTAACAGGAATTTTAAATATTCTTATATAAAACGCCAATTCTCATTCCGCTATTATGAAAACGTTACAAATGGTAGACCTCAAGCGTCAATACCAAAAAATCAAGCCCCAGGTCGATGCTGCTATTGCTGAAGTGATAGACAACACAACTTTTATCAATGGCCCTTCTGTAAAGAAGTTTGCCCGGGAGCTGGAACAGTACCTTAATGTAAAGCATGTTATTCCCTGCGCCAACGGTACAGATGCCTTGCAGATAGCATTGATGGCCCTGGACCTGCAGCCGGGAGATGAGGTGATCACCCCATCATTTACCTATATAGCTACCGTTGAAGTAGTCGCTTTACTCAAACTGAAACCTGTTTTTGTAGAAGTGGATCCACAAACCTTTACGATGGATCCGGATGCGCTCCGCAAGGCGATTACCCCTAAAACAAAGGCCATAATCCCCGTCCATCTCTATGGTCAGACTGCTCCGATGAAAGAGATACTGGACATTGCCGGTTCTTACAATATTCCCGTAATTGAAGATAACGCACAGGCAATAGGAGGATACTATACCTTTCCCGATGGTAGTCAGAAAGCCAATGGAACTATGGGCACTATAGGAACCACTTCTTTTTTCCCTTCTAAAAATTTAGGCTGTTATGGTGACGGAGGGGCCCTGTTTACCAATGATGATGCCTTATACGAGAAGATGCAAATGATTGCCAACCACGGGCAAAAAGTACGCTATTACCATGAACTGGTCGGCTGTAACAGCCGCCTGGACTCTATACAAGCTGCCGTATTGAGTATCAAACTAAAAGAACTGGATCATTACTGCCAGGCCCGTCGTTCAGCAGCAGCTTATTATGACCGCGTATTGGGACAGCATGAATTGATTACGATACCTTATCAGGCCGCCTATAG
>CAZFKK010000199.1:0-5816 GCA_964519735.1 uncultured Taibaiella sp. | reverse complement strand
CCGCCGCATATTCGGACAGGGTAAACGGAGTGCCTCCGAGCTCGTAAATTTTGTGATCATGCCCTTCTGTTGTTACTACTTTTACGGCAGCCTTGGCATAATCATTCCTGGTAGCCGCCGATATTTTTCCATCTCCTGCAGCACCATATACAGCGCCACTTGCCAGTACAGTACCAATGGACGAAGTATAATTTTCCGTGTACCAGCCATTACGCAAAATGGTGTAGTTTAACCCGGATGCTTTCAGGTATTCTTCGGTTGCTTTATGCTCCGGGGCCAAGCCAAGCGTAGATTTGTCGGCATGCAACAGGCTGGTGTAAGCGACTAATTGTACACCCGCTTCTTTTGCGGCATCTATCACATTTTTGTGTTGTGCAAAACGTTGCCCAACGTCGCTGCCTGATATCAGCAATAATTTTGAAATGCCTTCCAGTCCTTTGCTGATCAATTCAGGATGGGTGTAGTCGAATTCCTTTACTGCTACGCCAAGGTCTTTTGCCTTTTCAGGATTTCTTACTAAGGCTACAATCTGCTCTGCCGGAATGACTTTCTTTAAATTTTCAATTACTTTTCTTCCTAACTGCCCGGTTGCGCCGGTAACGCCGATCTTTGTATTTGCCATCTTATTTATTTTATAAAATTTATTGATTAAACTTATTCTTCATTAATTACATGTTCCTTCGGGAGTACATACATTTCCTGCTGTTGTTTCCAATTTTGTTGCGGGATTATCTTTTCGCCATTCGGCAAATGATTTTTCTAACGTTTGTAAAAAAGACGCAACAGGTTGTGCCCCCGAAACGGCATACTTACGGTCGAACACAAAAAACGGAACCCCTGTTACGCCTATTTGCTGTGCCTCCTGTATATCCTGTTTTACTTTGGATGCGTATTCATCGTTGGTCAATGCATCGTTCACTTCCGCTTCGGTAAGACCTATTTCCAGGCCAAGCGCTGTTAGGGTCTGCACCTCTCCCAGATCTTTGTTGAAGGTAAAATGTGCACGAAAGAAAGTTTCTTCTGCTACCTCACCTAATCCTTTCGCCTTTGCAAACTGGATAATGCGGTGAGCTTTAAAGGAATTGTAAACCAAGGCATTATCAAGGTTATAGACTAATCCGGCATTTTGAGCCATTTGCATTACCTGTACATGCATTTGTTTTACCTGTTCTGCACTGATGCCTTTGCGTGACGCCAGGTATTGTGCAGAGGTAAGTCCTTTCTCTACCTCTTCAGGAATGGAAGGATCCAACTGAAAGCTTTTCCACACCACCTCTATGTAGTTGCTGTCTGCAAATTTTTTCAAAGCGGCTTCATACTGTCGTTTACCTATATAGCAGAACGGACACATAATATCGCTCCATATTTCCACTTTCATTTTCGGACTTGCTGTTGTTGCTGTTTGTATGGTTTCCATTTTTATTCTTGTTTTATGATCGTTTTGTCCGCAAGCGGCCAGGTTGGTCAGCACTATAATAAAAGAGAGGAGTAAGCCTCTTGATTTTAGTATTTTCATTAATGCCGGTTGTTTTGAGGTCTGTATTGACGGGAGTCAGAAATAATTTTTCATGGGGTGTGGTTGCTTTTCAAGAATACAAAGTTAAGTATCTTTGCTATACATTTTATACCACTATACAATTGTATAGTGGTATAAGGCAAGGTTAATTTTTGAAACCAGGATATTTGCAGAAAATGGCAGATCAAAAATTGAATAATATGGATGGCAGGTTTGCAGATCTAATGAAGTGTGACCGGAGTTTGGTAATGGCACTGACCGATACGCTCAATGTAGTGAGTGGCAAATGGAAGCTGGCCATTGTATGCACATTGCTCAATGGTAAAAGACGGTTTTCGGACATACAGCGCACAATCGGGGATATTACGCCCCGTATGGTTTCTAAGGAACTGAAAGAACTGGAGGTTAACGGTGTCATTCAGCGGACTGTTATCAAATCCACGCCGGTTTTGATCGAGTATGAGCTTACTCCATCAGGCCTGCAGCTTTACCAGGTCATCATCAAAATGGTGGAATGGGGGGTGCAGCATCGGGAAATCACGTTGAATGTCCCGTCTTCCCCATCCCCTGTTTTCCGGTCCGAAAATTCCCTTGCCTGAGGAGTCAACCATTTTCTCCCCCCAGCGCGTTCCTTTCTCCCCCTGGAGCGGCGTATTCCCATAGGGGAATGAAGCCAACTCCTGGTAATTGTTGTTATCCTGACCCGGGAAAACGTTCAACTACAAGGTTTTTGTGGCGTACTTCCTGTAATCCTACATTTTCCCGTGTCAATGGTGGACCAACTCCCTGTAGTTTGTTGTAAACCCTATGGGGAAAACGATGCATTACCCTAAATGCGTCGACCATTCCTATGGGATGACGCGGTATTGCCGGTAATGTGTTGACCATTGCCCGGGGAATGCCACAAAATGATAGGGGAAAACGCGGCATTACCCGTAGTTGTCGATAATCCCTGCCTGGGAAGTCCTTTTTCCTATAGGGAAAATGGGGCTCCGGGGGTTCCACAAGAGACATTCATAGGAGGACCAGAAGCTACCACGAATCCTTTATCTTGAACACCTATCTGAATTGCCTCAACCTGATGTTTATATAGCCGATATGAACCTAAACCTTTCGAAAGACTCGGATGTATTGTGTTTTCCTGAATTAGTTCATCTAAAGATTTTCCTTTTTCAAATGATGGGTTAAATTATACATCCGTAAGTTTATCTTCTTTAACAGGATATAAGACTGTCTTCAATTTATCCAAAGCTTTTGTATGCTTTACAATATCCATATTTTTTAGATTCATTAGTTTCCATTGAACAGAAGGTAAATTAGAAACGTCATTTATGTTTTCTAATCCCAATAAATCCCAATTGGGATTTCTGTCTTTAAAGGATAGTAGAAAATTTTTTTCATTATCCGTCATATTTTGATGGATGATATCAATAAGATGCTCCCTTGTTTGCTCTAATTCTTCAATTGGTATATTTACTTCTGCCATATCTGCAAATTCAGAAACATAAATATCCCTTATATCCTTTCTGTGTGGAGCTAATAGTTCTGACATAGGTCGTTGGTGACTTATGAGAAATACTAAGAATGTTTTACGAAGATCCTCAGTAAAACCTTCATTCTCTAAAAGAAACTTCACATCAAACAAATCTCTAGGATGCTGTCTATCCAAAGCTGCACAAATTTTTCCAGCATATAAATCAGGTAATGAAGCAACTTGGATTTCAGCATAACCAAATTCTTTTTCCACTACTTCACATACCTCCATGCGCTCTTCTGGAAATACGGTTCCTCTGATTACAGGAGATAATTCCACCTTTATACGAATATCTCCTAACTGAAGGATTATACGTAACGCATCGCTTTGTTCGTGAGTATTTTGTATACGTATCTCAGGAATTGTTTTCTTTATTAATGTACTCAAACGCGTTAATGCTGCACGAATATTAATCAAGGCCTCTTCACGTCCTTCAGAAGGAAGATATAGCAAGTCAATATCCACCGACAACCGTGGTAATTCTCTAAAAAATAAATTGATGGCTGTTCCTCCTTTTAGAGCGAAACACTTTTCACTATCTAATAGTGGTAATACTCGTACTAAAAGTTGTACCTGTTTATAGTAAATACTGTCTTTCTTCATTTTTTAATTTTCGAAATTTTTAGGAACGGTTATCAAGTAATCTTTGTCTAATTCACCTCCTTTTTCAATTACTCTTTTACCAGAACCTATATCTATTTTTTCTAGATTAAGTTTAGTAAACCATACATAATTATGACGCTTAGCAAACCATAGAAATAAACGTTTAACCTTGATATTCGAGCACATTTCCAACAATGGTTGTAGTGCTCTTGGGGACAATGTAGTCATACCTTGTATGAGTTGATCTGCGTGTTCAAAAGATATGGTATGGGGAATCATATCCAACATTTCTAAACAGGCTCTTTCAGGCCTAGACATTTTTAATACACCTATATTATCTTTCCATGGAATAGAGGTGGTATATTTTTCAGATAATGATTTATCCATTTTAGCAAATAAACTTGCTCGGGTATGTTTTACAAAAAGATCGTTTTTTACAATTTCTTTTGTCCAAAGAGGAAGTCTATCATTTCCATATAAATGTACCGTAACTTTGTTTGAATTGGGAAGGTAGTGTGAAAAACCTCTCAATTCTAATGCAAACAGGCCACCTATAATGAAATCAGTTTGTAAAATGTGCTGTAAAGTGTATACAATACTTTGCCAATTGGGTGTATTTATACCACGAGTATATAAGCCTTTCCACAATAGCTTTAGTTGTTCGCTTTTTACTAAATTATCGATAGCATGATTACTAAGACCTGTCTCTTGTTTTAACCATTTTCTGGAAACAATTATTCCTTCCGGCACAAGCTCTTCTAGTAACTTTCTTCTATTCGGATTAGACGCCATGTTTACATATCTTAATTATAACGGCATTTATCGCCGTCATAGCAAATATACGTAAACTTTTAGGTTTATACAAAATAAAAAAGACGGCATTTAACGCCGTCTTTTTTAAAATAAGCAAACATCATTTAGTTTTATAAAAGCTGAATAAATTTCTCACTCATTTTTTTATATTTGCTATGAGCTAACGGAAACACGTTGAAAAGCAAAGCAATAGGCACTGTTACCAAATCGTTACCTGACTTTTTTGATAATATTTATTCAAATAAACAATACATCCCATCCCTATTTTACTAATTTCAATTGGGAGTTTGGTGATGTCCCCATAGCCCGTGATTGTCGTGGCTGGGATGGCAGATTCAATGATAAGGAACAGCCGGCAGGTGTATATGTCTATCGGCTGACCGTAGCCTTCCATTCGGGCATGGAGGAGACTTACCAGGGTAATGTGACACTCGTTCGATAAATGCCGGCTGTAACACTACACTAACTTTAATTCCATAGCAATTTTCATAAGCGCGAAATTGTTTTTCGCTCCTGTTTTTAAAAGGATGCTGCTACGGTGATTATCTACCGTTTTTTTGCTGATGTACAACCTTTCTGCGATTTCCTGGCTGCTCAGTTCATGAACAATCAGTGCGAGGATCTCCAATTCTCTTTTGGTCAGCGGGACAGGTGCTTCATAATGTTTCAGGCGATGGGTATTGTGGATATTTGTCGCAAATTTTTCTTTGAGTGATTGGTCCAGGTACAACCGGCCTTGGAATACCGTATGGATAGCTTCCAGAAGGGTATCGGTTTTAGTGGAAGTTTTGAGCAGGTAACCGGTACAACCGCTTTCGAGCATTTCGGTAGAGAGCCCGGGTTTGTCAAAGCCGGTTAACGCCAGGATCCTGATGTCGGGGTGATGGTAGGTTACCCAACGGGCAATTTCCCCGCCGTTTTTGTCCGGAAGATGATAGTCCAGGATCAGAACCTCGGGTGTGGCAGAGGGAATAGCCTCTATAAGTGCAGTCCCGGTATCATAAGTGCCACAGATGGTGAAGTAGCCTGCCGTATTGAGTACATTTTCTATACTGGATACCATCAGGGGATGGTCATCTGCTATGGATACTTTAATGGTCATCATACAATTATTGTTTAGTATTTATGCTTGCTGCGGCGTGGTTATTGGGACTTCTATCAATATAGTGGTGCCTTCCTGTTCGGAGCTCTGTATGTCTATCGTACCGCCGACGACCCCTACATTTTTATGGATATTGTTCCAGCCCATGCCTTTGTCGCTTTGATAGTATTTTCCGATGCCCACGCCATTGTCCTCCACTGTAAGCCCCAGCGTGTCCTCATAATAATTAAGCTGTACCAGGGCTTTGT
>CAZFKK010000198.1:0-5863 GCA_964519735.1 uncultured Taibaiella sp. | reverse complement strand
AGGATAAAGCTTTTTCGTAGTTCATGAGATATTTAATTTCATTAATTCCTCCTCTGATACCCACACCGTTCGTTGGGAATTTTCATTTCCCCTGCCATTCTGCTACAACATTTGATAGGTTTCCAATAAACGGAATAGCACCATAACGCCCTTCGATGTAATCTTTCTCGAATGAACGGTCTTTGCGGACGGTCTTTCCTTCCTCTTTATACTCTACTAAAGAATACATATCAGACGATCCGTAGGTATCTTTCTCAACGAAATAAATCTGATCTCTCCGATAGTTGCCGTAATACAACAGGTTTGTGTCGTGTGTGGCAAAAATCAACTGAGCGTTATTCTGATTCAATTCCCTGGAGTTGAAAAGTTTAGTAACAGCGAGTGTCAATAAGGGATGAAGACTTGCGTCTAACTCATCTACGACTAACACACCTCCATTATTTAATACATCGAAAACAGGCCCGGAAATGTTGAAGAGTTTGTTTGTGCCGGAAGATTCCTGGCTTCGCATATCAAATGCTACATTGCCAACAAGCTTGCCTTTTGCATTGTATTTTTTGTGAATCGTTTTAATATCAATTCTGAGCGTCCCTTCTAAATCGGTAATCAGTTGCTTGAATAAACCTTCAGGCATATCATTGGGGAGTTCTTTGGGACCGAATGGCTTCTTGCTTATATTGATATCGTCGAAGCCTAAATCTAGTTTTTCATAAAAATTAAGTAGCGTGGGGCTGGTGTGCTTGTTTTCCAGCATACCGAATGTGATGCCCTTATAACCTTCATGACTCAAACCTGATATGGTGATGAAGTTATTAAACCATTGCATGATTTTCTTGGCAATCTTGCCATTGAACTGGTCTGCAACCGCCAGAAATAATGCATTTTCCCTTGTCCGTGCCTCTAAATCCTTTCCTTCCGGAAAGCTTTTCATCACTTCAATCCCATCTGCTTCACGGATAAACAAAGGCTTGTCTGTATTTTTAGCTGCCTCAAACAACCATTCAGCATGAATCTGCTTATTATCAACCTCAAAACCATATCTGTAACGTATATTGTCAATAATAAAAACAGTCTCGAAAAAAGAGGGTGATTTTTCCGTATCCGTATGGAGCAAGAACGGAACAATATCCAATTCATCCGTAGACGATCGTTCGAATGACTGCAAAACCAGACGTCTCATGGTTGACATAGCCTTGATGAAATTGCTTTTACCGCTGGCATTCGCACCATAAATCACGGCGCCCTTCAACAAATCCAACCGATCGGTGGAGAAAATATTGGTGTCAACATGCTCCTTAATCGAAGTTGCTGCCAGACTAAGGGTTGCTTTCGTTTTGAATGAAAGATAATTGCCAACAGAAAATTCGAGTAACATACTACTGTCTTTATGTGAAATTTTCTCAAAAATACAAATAAATTTACAAATGGCAAAATTTGAGAAAATTTCTCATTTTGAACAATTTGATTGTTTTTTGCCCGATATCGAAGAAGACTAATTACTATTTTCACTATTGATGATCATAATGGTATGTTTCCTCCGTTTATCGTATGTTTCAGCCTTTCGCTATTTTTCATAGTTGCTAAAAAAGGGCGATTGGGTGGTATTCCTTTTTTGGGATCTTAAAGAGAGAACAGCCGGTAGTAACTAGGAAATAAATATTGATTTGACGAGACAAAGGAAAATTGCAAGGGGGTGGAGGATACTATGTCTTCATTCTACCAACTAATATTTTTATCCAAGCGCTGAACCTTATGCATCTTTCTAAGACAGGTTCGATAGTATTTATCTCGGTAATTATGCCACCATAAAATGGCTTGTTTTTATCAAACCCGGGAATATACTTTTCTAACCGTTTTGATGGTGCAGTTAATTCACCATCATTTAATAATTCAGGATTATCTTTTTCAACCACCGCTTTCCGTAAGGCGCTTAAATTTTTTTCTGATACATCAGTGAGATAATCAAATCCGTCAGAAGCCGCAAAAAGTAGACCTTCAAATTCGTGTAGCTGTATATAGGGAATAAACCTCGGATGATTAACAGCTACTGAAAGTGCACGTTCAAGAAGTTCTACTCTTTGGATCTTATCATTTTGACATTGAGCTTCGATATAGTTTGGGAAATCCGTTCGCAATCTAAAAAAATCTATAAAAGTTGTCACTATAATATCAGATTCTCTGTCAAGAAGACGATCAATATTGTATTTTAATCGATCATATTTGACGTCTCCCCCTTTATGTCCCTTACTTGTAGACATGAGTATAGGGCGTAGGTCATATATTTCAAAACGTTGAAAATAGGGTCTCAAGATATTATTTACAAATTCTTCTTCGAAAGGACCTTCACATAAAATATAAATTCCTCTCATCATAATCTACCTCCAATTACGTTTTTCTCCCATAATTCGCCGATAGAATACTCCTCTAGCCACGCTTTTAAACTTTCTTCTGATTGTCTTTTAAAAACGGTTTGGTTATCCTCCCGGTTGACAGCAATAATATCATCTGCCGAAAAATGATCCACCAGACTTACTGATTGAGTGGACAGGATGATTTGTGAATGCACGGACGCTTTTTTTATCATACCTGCAAGTTTTGCAATAGCAAAAGGATGTAAGCCTAATTCCGGTTCGTCTAAAATAATTGTTTTAGGTAACTCGGGCTGTAACAATAAGGTTGCCAAAGCGATAAATCTAAGTGTCCCATCTGAAAGATTATGCGCATTGAAATAATCATCCGATCCCTTCTCCAGCCAATTGAGAAAAATCATTTCAGGGTTTTTGGCGTCGGGTTTTAAATCAAACCTTTCAAAGAATGGTGCGACGGACCGTATTGTATATTCTATGATTTGGAAATGATGAGGGTTTGTATCTTTAATCTTGTATAAAAATGCGGCGAGATTGGTTCCGTCTTCTTTTAAGTTTGCGTAATCATGTGTCTTGTTAGCCTGTTTTAAAGGAGAGCCTGAACTCGTGTCATGAAAATGAAATACATTAAAGTCGTCGAAATATTCACATAAAAATTCCGCTCTTGTAGATTGATTATCTCTAAGCTCACTTTCCTCTTTTCCTTCACCTCCTAGATTGATAAAATCCCATAATTCACCATAACCGCTTGCGAAGCGATTAAATCCTCCCGAGTCATTTTCAAAATAAAATCCGGTTCCTTGCGTTTGCGGGACAAGTTTAAAATCATATCTATTATTAGTATTCCCCTCTTCTGGTTTAAAAACAATGCTTCCCTCTATTGATTTTGAACGTTTTCTACCAAAATATAGGATACGATTTTCATATCCATTCTCAGCAGTATAAAATTTCAAGCGCTTTTTATAGATACTGCTTAAAAGTTTAAAAAAATTAATAAAGTTACTTTTACCAACACCATTTGGCCCTATCAGTATATTAATCGGTTGAATATGGATATTGCCAGAATCACGTATTGATTTGAA
This sequence comes from uncultured Taibaiella sp., assembly GCA_964519735.1. Lineage (GTDB taxonomy): Bacteria > Bacteroidota > Bacteroidia > Chitinophagales > Chitinophagaceae > Taibaiella. The sequence goes on along the minus strand of CAZFKK010000198.1, from coordinate 2,415 downwards.
ATTTTTTATCTCGACTCTATCTATGGGCATAATGATCTTAATGATTTTTAAACCTATCTCTTATTGTTGTTGATATTGGCTCCAACCTGTTATTCGGTCTCCACAAATAAATATTTGATTAAAAAGTCAAATATTTTAGCAATTTTGCATCATACATCCTAGCTCGGGTTGTGTTCTGTATTTAGTATGGAAATTTACTTTAATGTAATTTATGGCAAACCTTCGCTAAAACCTTTGTTTTACTTTTTTCTGCTTTAAAATCTCTTTCAACCGGTTCATTTTTGAACGGTTACATCCAATTTACGAAATTAAGGATATTAATTTATTATCTCACATTGTGGGTAGAAAATGGTTATTGGGCTGCCCGGCAGAAAGGATATTTAATCTTCATAATAAAAATTATTAATTGCTAATATTTCTATCCGGAATTCCGTCTACTATCACAGGAACATTAAAATCAATGTAGATGAAACAATTAAAACCACTTGTAGCACTTGCACTCATTTTGCTTACCTGCAGCTGTACCAAACGGGGCATAGATACAAGTAGTTTCTTTAATTTAAAAGGAGACCGCTATAACAAAACAGAGGAAAATCCTTTTATCGATGTTTCGGAACAATCGGTTTCCACATTTTCGATCGATGCAGACGGGGCATCTTATGCTAATATAAGAAGATTTAATTTCATCTTGCAAGGATTTAGCCTTTATAAAGGCCGCGAGCATTGCAGGAAGACCGGTGCCTGGTGTGATGAGTGTAAAGGTTGGCTATTGATTCGCTAATAGTCAACACCAAAAATGAAACCTGAAGCAAATTTTACCTCCTGGGCGTTATTCAGGTTATAAATTCAGTTCCGGCATTCATGAGGGTAATAAGCTCAGTGTCGTGGTATCCGTACCCTAAAAAATGATTTTCTAGATATAATAGAATTTATTAAATTTACTTTTTCTTTTAATCAAATTTAAATGGAATTTTAATAATTTTATGAATCATGGAAAATATCATGCAATTTCAGGAAAGCAATATTCCTGAGGGTAAAAAAATTTCTAAAGGTCAGGAAACCTTTAACCAGCTGTGCCAACGAATAAAGCAGTTGAAATTGGAGCATAAGCAGCATAGAAGTAAGCTGGACAACCTTGTGCAGGTGTACGATTCGGAAATAGTACCTGTGATAAAAAGTCTTACCCATAGCCAGGGAAAATTAGGTGCCCTTCTTCAGGTAGCCCACCGATCATTCAAAACGGTCGAAAAACAAAGAAAGGGTTTGAGTTGGGTTACCCATAAGCTTAGTCAGTGTGGTGTGTGCCTTATCATTGGGTATAACGAACATGCTGAAATGTATAACTACTGTGCTGAATACCTCAATTGTGAAACTCCGGGTGGAATGAGCCAGATTATGAAAGATGCGCTTATTAAAGACATGAGGCTTACACACAAGGTAATCATCAAGGGTAAGGATTATAGTGATACGCCGGAAGGATGGTCGAAATTTAAGGCAAGAATGCAGGAGGAATTGGCGAAAATAAAGATATATATCTATCCATGGTCAGCTAAGGCCAAGCTGTCAAATACAGCAGTGCAAAAAGAGAATCCGCCGGTAGTGATTCTAAATCCACCGGAGAAAGAGAGAGAGGATGCCGAACGTTTGCACAATGCCTATATACCTTTAAAGACAATATTGAGCCCTAATGCGCCATATAGTAACCTGGAGCCTCAGGAAAAAACGGACCTGATGAACGAGGTCGATGAGGCTTACCAGGATAAAAATCTATTTGACCTCCTGACGGCTGCTGTAGATTGGGTAGCGATGGATGGGTTTCAGTTTCCGGGCGCGCGTTCGAAAGATTATCAGGAGTTTAATAGGGGACTTAAATTCAGGGCAAGGCAACTTAAAGAGGAGCTGGACCGGATGGGTTGGGACTGCCCTGAATATAAGGATTTGCCTTATTGGTGCAAATCGCCCGACGTACCTGGATTTGATCTGATTATGGCAAAAAAGGAGGAGTACCTGACTTTAAAGGATAAGGTGGATAGGGATCATGACGCGCTCCTTAATAACTTCACGTTAGCGTATTGGCTTGACTTCCTGGAAAAATTAGATGTTAATAACTATATTATGAAGCGGGAATAGATCAAGAAAGAGAAGGGGGCAGACTATTTTACCCCCTTCTTTTTTCTATTCCTCCACAGGTGGCTTTTTTTTCTCCTTTTCATCGGTCAATGCCCATCTTTTCCTCAGGATATTAATGGAGAATCTTTTCAAATGATATTTTTCCGGTTCTCCGATCAGGAAGCCGAATGCCCTCATGGAAGGGATGGCATCGAACAAAATCTTCAATACCGCAGCCATGGGCAGGGCCAGGATAAGGCCAGCAAGCCCGAAAAGCATGCCACCGAGCAGGATGCTTAATATGGC
>CAZFKK010000197.1:2312-5867 GCA_964519735.1 uncultured Taibaiella sp. | reverse complement strand
CGGAATATTACTATAGAGAGGGACTGAAGTGTGATAGCAACAGTGCGATCATCCAGACAGGGCTGGGTATTTTGCTTGTGGAAAAAGGCCAGGGGAGCGCCGCGATTCAAATGCTGGAGCGTGCGGAGAAGACCAGCCGGCAGCAAAAAAACTTCCGGGACTTCCAGATCGCGGGCATTGGCCTGGGGACAGCTTACTATAAATCGGGCCAGTTCCGGAGGGCGGAAGCAATATTCCGGGAGGTAACCCATCTTTCGGAGCAGGAAGAAGGGGACGCTTTGCCTGCACGCCTTTATGATGCCTATCATATGCTTTCTGTTATTTATGTCAAAAACGGTGAAGGCGGAAAAGCGATCAGGTGCCTGGAAAAGGGTAGGGAGTTATTGGAGGCCGAGATTAAAAAGGGAGAGTTAATACAGGTGTACAAACAGGAAATTAATGCGCAATCTGTGTTGAAAGATAAAGAAATTGAACAGGAAAGATTATTGCTGAGCCAGCATCAAAGCCGCCTGAGGGAAAAAAATATCTGGATGGGTGCTATAGGTAGTTGTTCCGTCCTGTTTGTCATCGCCCTGGTTGCATTATACCGGAGTAGCCTGCATAAACAGCGATTGCAGGCAGAGAAAATCAATACGATCAACAGGGAGCAGGAGATCGGCCATCTGAAAGCCATGATCAAAGGCGAGGAAAAAGAAAGGGTAAGGCTGGCCGGTGAATTGCACGACGGTATTATGGTGCAGTTGTCTATGGTCAAGATGGGCCTTAATTCAATACCTGAATCTTACCATGACCTTTCCTGCAGCGCTTATATACAAATGCCCTACTACCGCAATATTGTGCAACAGATGGAAGAGGTAACGGTAGAGTTGCGCAGAACCGCACATAATCTTATGCCGGATATGCTGTTGCAGGGGGGGATCACGGATGCTGTCTTTTATTTTTGCAATACGCTGCAGAATACAGGGCTGAATATATCCTACCAGCAACATGGTACGATTCCGCGCCTGCCGCAGGATTTTGAGCTATCCATATTCAGGATCATACAGGAATTGCTGCAGAATGTAATGAAACATGCGGCCGCCCATAAGGTAATGGTACAGCTCGCAGAGGTTGAAGGCCGTATCTTAACGGTTTCGGTAGATGATGATGGGAAAGGGTTTGATATACATACGCTTTCTTCGGAAAAAGGTATGGGATTAAAAAGTGTACGATCAAGGGTGCAGGTATTGCAGGGAATCATGGATGTGAGCAGCAGTAAGGGAGAAGGAACTGCCGTTTACCTTGAGTTTGAAATGCCCTTAACAGCATAATTTTATACCCCTGCTAACCCGGGGTAAACTTTGTTGAGCTTATGATTATTAAAGTAGATATTACAGATGATCACCCTCTTGCAATCAACGGTATCAGGATGATGCTGGAGGGGGAGCCGGACATACAGGTGAAGGCTACCTATCCTACCGGGGCAGCATTAATAGAGGGCCTTGCCCTGCAGCAGCCCGATGTTTTGTTGTTGGATGTCAAGCTACCGGACCAGCCGGGACCGGAAGTGGCAGCCGCGATAGTAAAGGCTTATCCTGAGGTCCGTATTGTCGCCTTAACCAGCCTGGATGCTCCGGCTGTTGTAAAAAACATGATGGGTAACGGCTGCATAGGGTATCTTTTAAAAGGTACGGACAGGGCAACCTTGCTGGAAGCTATACGGAAGGCCTATTATTGGGAAGAGTTTATAGACCCCGGTTTGCGTCAACACCTGCGCCTGAATATCCCGCGGTTTGGTACCGGTGATCTGTTGCCGGAATTAACCAAACGAGAAAAGGAGATCCTGCAGTTGATCGTCGCGGGAGACAGCACGATGGCCATTGCCGAGAAATTGTTTATCAGTCACCGTACAGCGGAGACGCACCGCCTTACTTTGCTGAAAAAGCTTGATGTCAAAAATACGGCGGGGTTGGTGCGTATAGCACTTACCCTGGGTCTGGTGATGTAAAGTGGACCTGACGCTAGCGGGTATCACGACTAAAACTGCGCATAAATGATCATGCGTTTAAAAGCATATAAGGCCGGAACGGTGGTAAATCTTTCAGCAATCCTGTTTTTAAATGCAGCGATGAATGCTTCCTTAATAACATCATCCAAACGTTCCAGGTAGGGAATAAGTGCGGTGCCGGAGATAAAATCATATAGCTTAAGGTGGCTATCAGCAATGAGCGGATATATCTTTTGATAGATGGTCATCTTTGCGGCACCATGATCAAATAATAATTGCGCATAATCATCCATTGGCAATACCGGTGACCTACTGCGCCATCCCTTCAGTGCTTCTTTAAAAGGAGATTCCTCCGCTAACGCCGCTAAAACCTGGTTGAGTACATTATCGTTTTGTACCGGCATTTGTATGGCTAGCTGTCCTTCCGGATGTAACAGGGAAATGATTTTTGGGAAGAGCAGGGCATGATTGCCGACCCATTGTAAGGCAGCATTGCTGAAGATCAGGTCCCATTGCCCTCCCTCATCCAGGGTAGCTTCTATGGTCTGATTTTTAAAGGCCAGTTTGTCTTCTGTATTTGTGTAAGAATGGGCCTCCTGCAGCATCTCGGCAGAGGAATCTACGCCCAGTACGTCCGGATACGAGAGTTTGTCGGCCAGCATTTTCGTTAAAGCTCCTGTGCCGCAGCCTAAATCCAGCACATTCATGCCCGGCTTATCCGAAATATGCGCTATAATATCATAGAATGGCAAATAGCGAACATGGGTGAATTCATTATATTGCTCAGGATTCCATGCCATGATCAGATAACAATTTAAAGTGACAGAGAACAAATATAAATCTTATTTCTTCAGTTGTACGACTAACTATCCCCTGATTTTTCTTAACTTAGGCCCTCTTGAAACACGAAACGAAATATTGTCCAAGATGTGCCGCGCCATTTGAATGCAAAGTGGGCTCCATATTGTTGTGCCAATGTACAACGGTGTCTTTAAACGAACAGGAAAGGGAGTTTATCCGGGAGCAATTTGATGATTGCCTTTGCGCCAATTGTATGAAAGAATTGAAAGGAGCTTATCACCGTGAGCTTTTTCAAAACAAATTAAAACGTATCCTGGGCGTATTTTATAAGAGAAGTCAGCATAGTTGATCAGATCGGTAGCCTGGGAAGGGGAGTGCTTTTCATAGGGTTATAAAGGATCTTTATAATAATCAAGAGCCCCGGAGATGTAGAAATCTTCCGGGGCTCTTTTAACTTTAATAAAAGATTATTTTACGCGTCCTGCATATAGGCTTCGGTAGGCTCGCAGGTACAGATCAGGTTACGGTCGCCCGCTGTATTGTTGACCCGCGCAATAGAGGGCCAGAATTTATGGGCCGATACATAAGGCAAGGGGAAAGCGGCCGTTTCCCTGCTGTAAGGCTGAGCCCAGTCGCTGCTGATGACCAACTGCTGTGTATGCGGTGCATTTTTTAACGGGTTATTTTTAGGATCCGCCTGGCCTTCTTCTATCGCCCTGATCTCTGCACGGATAGCCAGTAAAGCATCGCAGAAACGATCCAGTTCC
>CAZFKK010000197.1:0-2302 GCA_964519735.1 uncultured Taibaiella sp. | reverse complement strand
CTCGATCATGATGGTGCCGGCAACGGGGAAACTCATGGTCGGTGCATGGAAGCCATAGTCCATCAAACGTTTGGCTACATCTTCGGCTTCAATTTCTGCGGTCTTTTTGAAAGGACGCAGATCGACGATGAACTCATGGGCGCAGGTACCATTGGCGCCGGAATAGAGGATCTCATAATCGTTTTGCAACCGGGCCTTCATATAGTTGGCATTCAGTATAGCGTATTCTGACGCTTTTTGTACACCCACAGCGCCCAGTAAACGAATGTAAGCGTAACTGATCAGCAGGATAGAAGCGGAGCCGTAAGGGGCTGCAGCAACTGCCCGTTCTTTTTGATCCAGTACGCCATGCCCGGGCAGGAAGGGGATCAGGTGTTCCGCCACACAAATGGGACCCATTCCCGGACCGCCACCGCCATGGGGGATAGCGAAAGTTTTGTGTAAATTCAGGTGGCAGACATCTGCTCCGATATAACCCGGAGCGGTCAGGCCTACCTGTGCATTCATATTGGCACCATCCATATAAACCTGGCCGCCATGCTCATGAATAATACGGATGATCTCCTGAACGCTCTCTTCAAAAATACCATAGGTGGAAGGATAAGTGATCATGACCCCCGCAAGGTTAGCCTCATATTGTTCCGCTTTGGCCTGCAGATCGGCAATGTCAATATTCCCGTTTTCCAGGGCTTTGATGACAATCACCTTATAGCCTGCCATGACTGCAGATGCCGGGTTGGTACCATGTGCGGAAATAGGAATGAGGATGACATTACGATGGCCTTCGTTACGGCTTTCGTGGTATCCCCTGATGGCCAGTAAACCGGCATATTCTCCGGAGGCCCCACTGTTCGGCTGTAAGCTGCAGGCAGCAAAACCGGTGATTTCGCTCAGGTAACCTTCCAGTTCTTTAATGATTTGCAGGTACCCTGCCACCTGGTCTTCCGGTGCAAATGGGTGGATGCTGCTCCAATGGCTCCAGCTCAAAGGGATCATCTCAGTGGCCGCATTCAGCTTCATGGTGCAGCTACCCAGGGAAATCATGCTGGTATTCAGGCTCAGGTCTTTATTCTCTAAAAACTTGATATACCGCATCATCTGCGTTTCACTGTGATGGCTGTTGAATACTTCATGAGTAAGGAATGCAGAAGTACGGACCAGGTCATGAGGTACATTATCCAGGATATGCTCTTCCAATACTTCGTAAGCCACGGCGCCTTCAACCTGGTTCAGGACATTGATGATGTCTGCGAGGTCTTCGAAGGTTGTCGTTTCGTCCAGGGAGATACCCACCAGGTTGCCCTCAGGGAAATAACGGAAATTAATGCCGGCAGCTTCCGCCTGTGTGCGGATCACTTCTGCCTTATCCGTTTGGACGGTAAGGGTATCGAAGAAGGATTCCGACACCAGGGTGTGCCCCGCTTCTTTCAAGGCATGAGCCAGGGTCTGTGTCAATACATGAATACGTTTAGCGATATTTTTTAATCCTGCAGGACCATGAAATACCGCATACATAGCAGCCATATTGGCTAATAAAGCCTGGGCTGTACAAATATTGGAAGTGGCCTTTTCCCTCTTAATATGTTGCTCCCGGGTTTGCAGGGCCATGCGTAAGGCACGGTTACCTTGAGCGTCTATACTGATGCCGATGATACGGCCGGGAATATTACGTTTAAATTCGTCTTTACAAGAGAAGAAAGCAGCATGAGGACCACCGAAGCCCAGTGGCACGCCAAAGCGCTGTGCCACGCCTAAGGCCGCATCAGCGCCCAGCTCACCCGGCGGGGTTAATAAGGTAAGGGCTAACAGATCGGTAGCCATAGCTATATAAGCGCCGGCTTCGTGCACTTTATGAATGAAATCGCGGTAGTCTTCTACGGAACCCTTGTCATTAGGATACTGTACGATCGCACCGAAATAAGACTCGTCCAGTACTGCTGTCTGGTAAGCGCCGGTAACGATCTCGATATTCAATGGGGTAGCACGGGTATGCAGCACTGCCTGGGTTTGCGGGAACAGTTCCTGGTCCACGAAAAACTTAGGCCGGCTAAGCTGATCCTGATTTTTGTTCAACATACTGAAGAACATACCCATGGCTTCTGCAGCCGCGGTAGCTTCATCCAGTAAAGAGGCATTAGCCAAAGGCAATGCCGTCAGGTCGCAGACCACCGTCTGGAAGTTCAGCAGGCTTTCCAGTCTTCCCTGTGATATTTCAGCCTGGTAAGGCGTATATTGTGTGTACCATCCCGGGTTTTCAAATACATTTCTTAAAATTACACTGGGTGTATTCGTATTATAATAT
>CAZFKK010000196.1:0-5886 GCA_964519735.1 uncultured Taibaiella sp. | reverse complement strand
AATACCTGGGACAATCTTATCCTGCTATTAAAGAACTACTCCTGAAAGCGGGCAAAAAATGGGAGGAGTAAGACTTCCCTGCTTACCATTTCACTTCTTCGGGCAGAAACAAACTTACGTTCCCGTTATTGCGGATAACATCGCGTACCAGAGTAGAAGATATGGGAGCATATAAGGGGGAGCAGGTCAGGAACAAGGTCTCTATATGATTATCCAGCATACGGTTCATGTCCGCGATGGCCTTTTCATACTCAAAATCACTTACATAGCGGATACCCCGCAACATGTATTGTGCCTGAACTTTTTTGCAAAAGTCAACGGTCAGGCCCTCATAAGCGACTACTTCGATACGTTCCTCAGCTTTAAAGATATCCTTGATCCAGCCCACCCTCATTTCAGGAGTAAACATAGGTTGCTTACCGGAATTAATGCCTACCCCGATAATCAGCTTATCAAAAAGGGAGACTGCGCGCTGAATAACATCGACATGGCCTTTAGTGACAGGGTCAAATGTTCCGGGAAATAAGCAAATACGTGGTGTCATGAGTATCAGAATAAAATGGACCCGCAAGATAAGTAATCCCTTTAAATTTACGATAAGGCAATCGTCCCATTTATTCTGTCCCTGTTAATTGAATTTCCTTTTGTAATATTGAGCTTTGAAAATAACCGGTACTTATGGCAACAATGATTAAATGCTCCAATTGCGGCACGGAATTTCCGCTGGAAGAAGCATTAAATGATGAACTGAAAGAGAATATTGAGAAAGAAAAACAGTACTTGCGCAAGCAAATGGCTGATTATAAAAAGACTAAAGAGGAAGAGCTACAGCAAAAAGAAGAGTTATTCAAGCAATTGAAATCAGAACAGGAATCCCTCTTTCAGAAAAAGATGAGGGAAGCGCTGGGCAAGCAACAGGAAGAAATAGGGATCCAAATCCGGAAAAGTGTGGCTGCTGATTATGAGAACCAGGTGAAAATGTTGCAGCAATCTGCTCTTGAAAGCGAGGAAAAACTGAAAATTTCCCGGCAGCGGGAACTGGAAATGCTCCATAAAGAAAAGGCTTTGAAGGAAAAGGAAGCGGAATTGGAGCTGCAGTTACAGCGGCAACTGATAGCGGAGCGGGAAAAGATGAAAGAGCAGGTACTTAAGGAGCAGGGAGAAAGACTCCAGGTGAAGGAACAGGAATTCCAGCTCCGGACCAAAGAACTGGAAAAGCAGATCGAAGATCAGAAAAAACTGGTCGATGAAATGAAACGCAAAGCGGAACAGGGCAGTATGCAGATGCAGGGAGAAGTACAGGAATTATTGCTGGAAGAATTACTGCAGACCACCTTCCCTTTTGACTTGGTTACCGAGGTAGGCAAGGGCGTCCGGGGCGCCGACTGTATCCAGACCGTACGCAATAATTTCGGCCATGAGGTGGGCCGGATCATTTATGAAAGCAAACGAACCAAGGATTTCTCCCAGGATTGGATTGAAAAACTAAAAGCAGATATGCGTCAGTTGGGCGCCGACATCGCGGTGATCGTCACCCAGGCCCTGCCGAAAGATATGGATCGCTTCGGGGAAAAAGAGGGGGTGTATATTTGTTCCTTCCAGGAAGTCAGGGGTGTGGCTTTATTACTGCGCAACGGATTATTGAAGGTAGCAGAAGTACGCAAAACAGGGGAAAATAAGGGCGACAAAATGGTCATGTTGTATGACTATCTTATCGGTCAGGAGTTCGGGGAACAATGGAAGGCGATCCGTGAAGGATTCATGAGTATGAAATTAAGCATTCAAAAGGAAAGGGATGCCATGGAAAGACTCTGGAAATCAAGGGAAAAACAACTGGAAAAAGTATTGCTCAATGCCGCCCATATCCGCGGGTCGATCGAAGGCATTGCCGGCGCTGATTCCGTCAACCTGAACCTGTTGGATGAAGGGACGGAAGTAGATTAACCTACCGTGCGCATAGCTCCCTTTAGCCTTCTGCCAAAGCCCTGATGCTTCTGGCAGCTATATAACCCGTGGTCCAGGCATTCTGGAAGTTGAATCCGCCGGTAATACCATCCACATTCAATACCTCACCCGCAAAAAAGAGCTGCGGCATCTTTTTGCTCATGAGTGTATTACTGTCAATTTCGTCCAGCATAATGCCTCCTGCAGTCACAAACTCTTCTTTATAAGTGGTCTTACCTTTTACTTCCAATTCGTAACTGCATAGGTTTTTAATCAACTTGTTTTGCTCCTTAGCCGGCAATTCCGCCCAGCGGCAATCCGGGGCCACGCCGCTCTGTTCCACTAAAAACTCCCATAAACGCTGGGGCAACCCAAGGCTGTTTTTATGACAGACCTTCTGCGCAGCTTTAGTACGGCGCAGGGACAAGAATTCCGTCCTCAAGGTATCCTCGTTAAACTCATCGAGCCAGTTGACCTGTATCACAAAGTGCCAGTCCAACGCAGCCAGGCTGCGCGCGCCCCAGGCGCTTAAACGGAGAATAGCCGGCCCGCTTAATCCCCAATGCGTGATCAGCAATGGCCCTGTCTCCTTAAGCTTAGTCCCCATAATCCGGACCCGGACAGCAGGTACGCTTACTCCCATCAAGGCCTTAAGCGGATGTTGCGGTGTATTAAAGGTAAATAAAGAAGGTACGGGTATTTCAATAGTATGCCCCAGCTCCCTCAGCCAGTCAAACATTTCCGGTTTCGGATAGCCTCCGGTAGCCACACATACATAATCCGCCCTGAGGGAGGACCCATCAGAAAGTTGCAACAGGAACTGTTGCTGCTCCCGCCTGATCGCCATCACTCCCGTATTCATATGAATGGCCACTTCATACCGCCTGGCTTCTTCCAGTAAACAATCAATAATCGTTTGAGAAGAATCCGTCACCGGGAACATCCGGCCGTCGGCCTCCGCCTTCAGCAATACTCCTCTTCCTTCAAACCATTCAATAGTATCTTTCGTAAAGAACTGATGAAAGGTTTTTTTGACAAATTGTTCCCCACGCGGATACTTACGGGCCATCTCGCTGATGCTAAAACAGGCATGAGTTACATTACAGCGCCCTCCCCCACTGATCTTTACCTTACTCAATAACTTTTTAGATTTCTCAAGGATGACGACCTTCAGCTTTCCCGAAGCAGCGGCATGTACCGCACAAAAAAAGCCGGCGGCACCGCCGCCGATCACCACCAATGTTTTCATTTCCTCCTTATGCGCCATAACCTAATGCCTGGTAGATATAACTCTGTGCTTTACTGCGTACGTTCAATTTATTGATTTGTGTATTTTCAGCATTGGGATACACCCTGTTCGAAAGGAACACAAAAACAATGCCGGTCTCCGGATCTGTCCAGACACAAGTACCGGTAAAACCCTGGTGGCCAAAAGCTGATTTACTACATAATTCAGATGCCGGCCCCCCGTTGCCTTTTGCTTTATCTGGCTTATCAAAACCATAAGCCCTACGGCTGATCGCAGAGCGGTAACCGGAAAAAAGTTGCACCGTTTCTTTGCTAAAGAAACGGCGACCCTTGTATTCCCCTCCGTTCGCCAGCATTTGCAGGATTACCCCAAGTTCTCTTGCATTCGAAAAGATACCGGCATGTCCTGCCACACCTCCCAATAAGGCCGTACCGGGATCATGCACATAACCCTGGATCAACTGGAAACGGAAATACTGATCATTTTCTGTAGGTACGCATTGCTGTAACAAACCCTTTTTCCAGGGATTGAACTGCGTATTTTTCAGGCCGAGGGGACGGTAAAAGTTGTCCGTCACATAAGTCTCAAAATCCCGGCCACTCCCTACGCGAACTACCTCTTCCAGGAAGTAGAAATCAAGGTCGCTATAGACATACTTTCCCTTATTATCCAGGGTGCTCCCCAGGATCTCGTCCCAAATGGTTTCCTTATAGGCATTCTTAATAAAAAAATGAGCAGCTACGGGCGTAGAGAATACAGAATCCGCCTTTCTGCGGTAAAGATCTGTCCGTGGCGCTCCCGTTAATGTATCCAAGGTCTTTTTATGAAAAGGGATCCAGGCTTTTAGCCCTGCCTGGTGGAGCAACAGGTCTTTTATTGTGAGGTTGGCTTTATCCGTTCCTTCGACCATGGGCAGGTAATTTTTAAGGTAGGCATCCAGCTTTATTTTCCCTTCATCATAGAGTTTCATAACTGCCAGGGTTGTTGCAACCACCTTCGTTACAGAAGCGACATCATACAGTGAAGAATCTGTCACCGGCCTGGATTGATCATAAGTGTAATTGCCAAAATTCTTCTGGTAAATGATCTCTCCTTTGCAGGCAGCCAGGATCTGGCAACCGGGAAATACACCATTCATAATGCAGCTTTGAATAAAAGCATCCAGTGACAATAAGGCCTCTGGTTTTTTCACCTGGCTGCTGTTGCCCTCGGGATTCTTATACAATGAATATTGGTGCTCAAAGGTTCCCACCCCGGCAGGGGCTACAGCAACCGGCTTAGGTTTCGTTGCAGCCTGGCGGGTGGACCGGGGCTTTTTTTTCCGGGCCTGGGCGGAAACCGGTGTTACTGAAGCGCTGAAAAGACTACCCAACAATACAAATAAAAGGACACGAAGCATCAGGGAACAATATTACAATTAAGGTTTTCAAGAACGTCAAGCTGATCTATTTACAGACGGCCACAGGGAGAATACCGGGAGCCGGTAGTTTACCCATGAGGACATCATAAGCTGCCTGCTCCGCAATAGCATCATCTTCGTAGGTTACAAGCACCGACCGGGCACTGCAGATAAATTTAAGTACATAAGGATTTCCCATCAGTACAAAAACAACATTGCTTTTCGTGGCCAGTTGCTGCAGGAGCGTCACCTGTTCCGCACTTAATCCGTATCGTCCACCTGCCCCCGGGTATAACCCCAGGTTATGAATACCGACCACCACAACATCACGGCCTTCAATCGCAGACAACAAGGCTTTATTCTGTGCTGGCGTAGGCTTCTGTTGCACTGTATTCCGGTTTAGATCAGGAAACTGATTCGCCAGCAACTTTTGCAGGTCTGTAGTGGCGCCTCCGTTAATATTTACATAGGCTACTTTAACCTTCCCGCTTTTCATTCTGCCCACCAGGTTGCCCTTATCCTTGACGAGGGTAACCGCCTTCCGGGTGATTTGTTCCCGGATACTATGGATCGATTGATTCAGGTCTTGCGTAGCATGTTCTACCTTTACAGGCCGGTAAGCCGATAAGCCGGCTTCATATTTTGCCGCCAGTATTTTCTTCACCCGACGGGCCAGCTCTTCTTGAGAAATCTTGTTAGTTCTTAATGCCCACTGGATCTTTTGAATGGCCAGAGGTACATTCTGAGAAAAAAGCAATACATCATTACCGGCCAGGAATGCTTTCAGATCGGACTCCCCATTCGGAAAATACTTCGTCACCCCACTCATATTCATGGCATCTGTAAAGATCAAACCGTCGAAGCCCATCTCTTTTTTCAACAGTCCGGTCACTATTTTCTCCGAGAGGGTACTGGGCAGATTGGGTGTATTATCTAATGCAGGCACACTCAAATGGGCAATCATCACACTTTTGATCCCGGCATCAATCAATTGCCGGAAAGGATATAACTCCAGTTCGTGTAATTCGGCTGCTGATTTATTAATTACCGGCAGATCAAGGTGGGAATCTACGGATACGTCCCCATGACCGGGAAAATGCTTGGCACAGGCCATCACATCATTATCCTGCATCCCCCTCATATAGGCGATACCCAGCCGGGACACCCATTCCTTCTGGTCCCCAAAAGAACGAAAATTGATCACCGGGTTATTCGGATTATTATTGACATCAATATCAGGAGCAAAGTTAATATGGACACCCATCCTTTTGCACTGGTCTGCAACTGCTACGCC
>CAZFKK010000195.1:1222-5896 GCA_964519735.1 uncultured Taibaiella sp. | reverse complement strand
TTTCAACCCTGGCTTGTGCGTGGACACCATCAGGAGTGCGGGCGGCAGTGATGTGTTCCTGGCAAAGTATGACCAAAACGGAAATTACCTGTGGGCAAAGGGAATAGGAGGCAATAAATCGGATAACGCTTTCGGAGTAGCTGTGGATGGAAAAGGGGGAGTATATATAACAGGGTACTTTTATGGAACAGCAGATTTTGATCCCGGTGCCGGCATAGATACGTTAGTGAGCCTGGGACTTGGGGATATATTCCTGGCTAAATATGACTCCAGCGGGAATTATCATTGGGTAAAAGGGATAGGCAGTAAAAGTGATGATCAGGGCTACGGCGTGGCTGTGGACGGATCAGGGAATGTGTATGTGGCCGGCACCTTTTATGCGACTGTTGACTTTAACGCGCCCGGTGGAGTGGATACGCTGCTGAGCATGGGTGGAAACGATGTATTTATAGCCAAGTACGATGGGAATGGTACGTTTGCCTGGGCTAAGAATGTAGGAGGTAAGAGTAGCGATCAGGGTTATGGAATTACTGTGGATAAGCCGGGAAATGTGTATATCACCGGCTATTTCACAAGGACCGCAGATTTCAACCCGGCAAAGCGAGGCGTAGATACAATAGCGAGCGTCGGGGCTTCAAGCGATGGATTTGTAGCAAAATATGACAGCAGCGGCAATTATAAATGGGCCAGAAGTATAGGTGGCAGTGACAGCGATTATGGCCAGGGCGTGGCGGTGGATGGCTCCGGAAATGTCTACGTGACCGGGTACTTCAGGGGTTCAACAGATTTCAACCAGGGGACAGGAACAGGGGGAAGCGTGCTCATTAGTGTGGAAGGAAGCAGTGACGCGTTCATAGCCAAGTATGACCGTAACGGCAATTATATCTGGGCCAAAGGCTTGGGTGGCAAAAGCAGTGATATCGGCTATGCGGTGACGGTTGATGGCTCGGGGAATGTGTACTTTACAGGATATTTTGAAGAGACGGTCAATTTTGACAAGCCATTGGGCCTGGATCCGCTCAAGAGCAACGGAAGCTTTGACCTATTCCTCGTTAAGCTGGGTTGCACCCAGACCTCGGCGTCATCTGTATCGGCGTCCCTGGAATGCGGAGACAGCTATTCTTTCAATGACAGCGTTTATACCAACCAGGGCATTTACACGCAGATATTCCCCAATGCCATCGGCTGCGACAGCACAGTGACGCTTGACCTGACCTTTATACCTATGGATGAACCCGGTATCAATGTAGATGGATTTACCCTGGGCGTAATCGGGAACTATGCTTCTTATCAATGGCTGAAAGACAGCATAGCCATCCCGGGAGCTACAGCTAAGACTTACGAAGTAAGTGCCAACGGGTATTACCAGGTGGTGGTGGCCAATGATCACGGATGTTCGGATACTTCCGATGGTTATAAAGTGGGAAATTTTGTAAGCCTGCCACATATCCCGTCAACTGCGGCCAACATCTATCCCAATCCGGCTCATGACAGGATATACATTCAATACCCGGAGGCAATAGATGCAGCACTTACAGGAATGGAAGGCAAAGTGATCCTTAAAGTAAACAACGCTAAAAGCATTGACTTAAACCACCTTGCAGACGGGATATATATTTTGCGCATTGAGGATAAAAACGGCCGCCTTCTGAAAAGCGAAAAGATAACGAAACAAAGCCGGTAGAAAGTCATTTTCCCGCTGATCAGCGCAGATTTAAACCGCAGCAACCGCAGACAAAAAAATCAGCGAAAATCAGCGAACCCAATCAGCGATGCTCAGCGGGAAAAACTAAACCCGCTGAGCATCACCCTGATCATTCAGGCAATGTATTTTCCATTTGTGCAATGATCTTATTGACTTCCGTTTCAGTGGTTTTCAATTTGGTCTGGCAGAAAGTAATCAATTCCGATGCCCGCTTTACCTTCTCCGCTAAAACGTCCACGGATACGGTTTCGTTTTCAATCTCTTTAGCAATCAAGGCCAGCTCCTCGTAAGCAGCTTCATAAGACAGGATCTGTTTCATTATAATTTTGATTTTTGTTTTACGGTAGATTGAATCCGGGTATCCCTGAGTACGATATCTATATCCTCCCCTACCGGGATATCCTCCGGGTTATCAATGAGCTTATGATGATATTGGATCAGCGCAAAGCCTTTTTTCAGAATGTTGGCGGGATGCATCATATTCATGGTTGCACTGTGATGGCTTAACAGCCCCTTTTGGCTTTTCAGGTAATATCCAACACCTGTTTCCAGTTGGTTTTTTCTGTGCTTCATGTCGTTAAGCCTGTTGTACAAAATGACCTGGGGCTTAAAAACAACCTGGGCAGAAAGGGAGACCAGTTGATTCTTCTGGTAAAAAATAACAGACCGGGAACTATGAATCAAAGTGCGGTGGCTATAGGCCAGGTCGTCCTTATGCCGGGTGATCATATCCCTGGCCTGGTTGACCACTATACTATTCAGCCGGGCCAGCACTTGAAAATGTGCTGAAATAAGCTGTTGCGATTTGATGATGATCACTTTCTGAAGAGATAGCATAGCCTCTTCGTAAGCCCTGTTACGGGCAATAATAAATTCGGCAGCCTTAGTAGGCGTTTTGGTAGCGGTATGGACCATTAAGTCCACAATAGTTTCATTTTTCTGATGTCCGATACCCGTGATCACCGGTATCGGGAATTTGGCAATGGCCCTGCCTATACTGTAATCATCAAATATGAGGAAATCTGTTTGCGCACCGCCGCCCCGGATGATGACGACTGCATCATAAGGTTTCCCCGCCTCGAACACCTTAATGATAGCAGCTAAAAGCTGGGCGGAATTATTTGTTCCCTGCACGACGCTGTAATAATCGTCGATAAGAAACCGGTACCCGAATGCATTATTCAATAAAGTATGCTTGAAATCCTCTGCTCCTGCTGATGTTGCAGAGGAGATAACGGCTATATGCTGCAGTACCGGGTTCAGGGACAGTTGGTTGTTCCGGGTAAAATACAGGTCGCCTGACTTCCGGATAAAAGCCGGGTTATCTGTAACTAATCTTTCCAACGTAGCCTGCCGCTGCCGCTCCAGGACGCCCAAAGTAAAGTTGGGATCAATGTCATTGATATTTACCTGCAAACCGAAAACAGGGTGAAAATGAACCGTTACCCGCACCAATACCTGGATATTATTGGTAAATCGCTGGCCGGTGATCTTTTCAAAATCTGCGATCCTGCTGCTCCCAGTTCCCCAGGCTTTTCCCGGTATCTTTGCAATGATCTGGTTAGCCTCGGGATCTTTCTCTACCAATTCAAAGTTATGATACCCCTTCTGAGACCGGAAGGAATGACTGGTAATATCCGCTATGACCCAAAAGCTAAGGGTATCCAATGCCCTGTGGATAGCATCGCTGATTTTACCGGTAAGCTCTGATAACCTGATCGGGTTCATGAATATGATTTATATAGATGCAAGAAACGCAACTGCAAGGTAAAGCAGGTGACCCTAATTTATTGCAAAAATACACTTTCAAAGATTCTTTTATTTAAATTTACATTGATTATTATAGATACCGTTGTGTAGGTTTCAACTAATTATTCAATCAGCTTTAAATAAAATTCTATGAAAAGTTCGTCCTGCTTCATCGTCCTCTTCATTTTCAGTCTTTTATTTTACTCCTGCCAGCAACGTATGTACTTCCCGGAAAGAGCCAATACGCCCGGGCTAACAGAAGCGCTGGAAGGCAAGGCTACCTTCTCCTTCAAGCCCCAGTTTAACGATATGGATTCTTTCAACAATCCTTCAGGCATTTTAAGTCCCGCTGTTGACCTGGCTTTCGCGCCGGTAAATCATTTCGGCATCATCGCCTCTTACCGGTCCACCTATAATCGCAACATCGATGAAACCGACTATTTTTTCAATTCCTTTAATACCTTGGGCGGTAATTTCAACGGTCACCGGCTGGAGGTAGGTGCAGGGTATTTCAATACCTTTGGACGTAGAGGAAAAGTGGAGGTCTATGGCGGCTACGGCAATGGAAAATTAAACAGGCGCGGCACGCAAACACCCCAATATGATTATGATACGAGATATTACCGTATCTTCCTTCAACCGGCAATCGGTTTCGGCAGCGATAGAATTTCCTTTACCGCAGGGATGCGGTTTGCTTACCAGCAATTCTATAACTTTAAAGCTATCAATGATCCTGAGCTGCAATATTATATTACCACAGGCAGTGCTGCGAATGTCGAACGCATGGTTTTCCCTTTCTTTGAACCTTTTGTTAATTTTGAAGTGGGTTCCCCTTATGTTAAGTTTAATTTGCAGATGGGTTTAGGCACCCAAATGAGTACAGACCACCGCGTCAGCGGAACAGCCCCCGGTTACATCTCCATGGGTGTCGTAGGGCATTTTGCCCCTCGATTTGCACGAAATAAAAATAAGGATGATATCAGGTAGTCTGAACAATTTCCCTAAGCCACGATTGATAGCGCCACTATGACCAGCTGAATCATATCAATTTCTTGCTTCATAAGTTATTATATTTAATCGGGGATAACGCAGGGCCAGCACGCCAAATCCTGCATAAACAAGGATATTAATGATCAGGATCGCATAAGAAGGCCACAGACCAACATCGCCCAGCCATTCATTCCAGGGCGAGTAGTAAGGCCAACTGCAAATCGTGGCCG
>CAZFKK010000195.1:0-1212 GCA_964519735.1 uncultured Taibaiella sp. | reverse complement strand
GCGGGATCCAAACATGCACCTGGCTCAGGTCCGTTCCCTGACCAACGGCTAAACGACGCTGTTTTCTTAAGGAATACAAAGCCAACGCCGAAATAGAGATCAACTGCAGGGTCACAAAATGCACATTCAAGCTCGTCAGGAAAGGTTTTAGAAAGAGCATACTTCCTATAGCTGCCAGCATGACAATGGGTACAAGATAGCGCATCAGCTTCGAATTACGAATGGCCTCATTACTGAGGTAAAAGTAGCGCATGATCAGCAGGAAGTATCCAAAAAAGTACACGTTGTATACCGGCAAATTGTTGCGGTATTGAATAGCCGCATAACGCGCTATCAGCTCTGTGACTAGCGCAAACCAAACCATCCAGCAGATGGCCCGTGTGGCCGGATCCAATATCCTGTACCTTACCACAAAAATGATGGAGGAGATAAAGAGTACCGACAAATAAATGTAGAAAATGGTTTTCATCATAATGTCTATCACTTTTTAATTGGTTAATAATCGATAAATATGGCCAAATGTATAAACTATAGTTGGAAAAAATAGGGGTAAATACCCCCAAAGTTTATTTCAAGTCATAGCTTTCAGTACGAAACTACCATAGCTTTGTTTCTAACAAAACTATGGTGGTTTTGAAGTAGGTGCTACACCGGCCCAGGCACATCCACCCTCCACTCAGGTAAAAAAATCTTATATCAATCGTAACATTCATTAAATAAAATTCTTATTATTGTAGTTGCCTTGATTTCATGAGTGCCTGTCATCCATTGAAGGAGACTTAATCAGAACTTGCAAAGATTTTAAAAACAACAAATTTAAATTTCGATATGAACAACACACAAGTTGAACGGGAACAAAAAACTGAATCATTTGAGCTAATCATTGGTACAACGATTGTAATGATATTGACTATGTCTGTTTTCACTAAAGTCATCATGGAAACAAAAGAGATCGGATTGTGGGACTACCTTATAGCTGGTGCAGGTTTTTTATGTTTTGGAGCCAGCGCTGTTTTTTTTAGCCTAAGATTGAATAACGAAGGAGCTGTAAAAAATCCAAAACCATTTCTTCGTATGCACACAGTCCTATCAATATTGGCGATTATTTTCTTTATTGTAGCCCTATTCATAGGAATGGCAAAACCTGATACCATAGGAACAAAAATTAACCAACTGAACAGATTGCATACTTGGTTGCAAACAAAGAAAGAG
>CAZFKK010000194.1:0-5941 GCA_964519735.1 uncultured Taibaiella sp. | reverse complement strand
AACCGATAAAGGGGTACTGTTCAAAAAACAAGGGAATGTAACCTTGATCAGGTAAGTAAATATATAAGAGTAAAGGGAAAGGCGTAGTGCTAAAATGCTGCGCCTTTTTTTATTTTTGACCAAATAAGGAGTAATCTTCTTAAATTCGCGCACTTAAATTCCTATGATAGAGAAATTAGAAGCGATCAAAGCACGGTTTACCGAATTGGGCACGGCACTAACCAATCCTGAAGTTGTAAGTGATAATAAGCGTTTTACCCAAATTTCCAAAGAGTACCGGAAATTAGAGCCTATTGTTAATGAATACAATAAGTACCGCAAAAACCTTGATGCTATAGCCTTCGGTAAAGAAGTTTTGACAACAGAACAAGATGAGGAATTAAGAGATATGGCTAAGGAAGATATTGCCCTCCAGGAAGCCGATAAAGAAAAACTGGAAGCCAGCATCCGGCAATTACTCATCCCCAAAGATCCACAGGATGAAAAAAATGCTATAGTTGAAATCCGTGCAGGTACGGGGGGGGATGAAGCCAGCATTTTTGCAGGCGATTTGTTGCGTATGTACCTTAGGTATATTGAAAAAAAGGGTTGGAAGGCTGCTTTATTATCAGAAACTGAAGGTACAGTCGGTGGCTATAAAGAAATCCAGCTCGAGGTCACAGGAGAGGATGTATATGGTACGCTTAAATTTGAAAGTGGTGTACATCGCGTGCAGAGGGTGCCTGCTACGGAAGCCAGTGGAAGGGTGCATACCTCTGCAGCAACAGTTGCCGTTTTGCCGGAAGCTGAAGAAGTAGATTTTGAATTAAGAGAAAGTGATGTGAAAATGGAAACATCCCGAAGTGGTGGCTCGGGAGGGCAAAATGTAAATAAGGTAGAGACCAAAGTACAACTCACCCATATTCCTACAGGAACGGTGATCATTTGCCAGACCGAACGTACCCAGTTAGGTAACCGGGAAAAGGCGATGCAGATGATGCGTACCAAGTTATACGAGGAAGAAGTAAGGAAATATGAAGAGGCGATTTCCAGCAGAAGAAAAAGTCTGGTGAGCACAGGGGACCGCTCTGCAAAAATACGTACCTATAATTATCCTCAGGGAAGGGTTACAGATCATAGGATCAATATGACTATTTATGCTTTAGATGATTTTATGAACGGAGACATTCAGGAAATGATTGAAGCTTTGCAATTCGCAGAAAATTCCGAGAAAATGAAAGCGGGAGAAAGCGTTTAAACCGAACTATAAATTAATCAGGAAGCTACCTTGTTTTTTTGGAAGAAAATATAATTGATACTTGTATGTGTTATAGCAGAATTGCTGTTGTTTACAAGTTGTAGGAATCTTTTTGGCCCCTTTGTCAGCCCACTATTGCATACTCTTTTTTCTGTTGGATCAGGAATAGGTTTATTAAGGCTTGGCTGGCACCAGTCTCCTATAAATTTTACTATCCCCCCGGATAGCAGGCCCGCTATATCCCCAAAAATAGGGATAGCGGCTTTATTGCTATTGCTGCCATTTATCTTCTTTTTTGCTAAAGAATTAAATGCTATATTTCTTTCTGCTAAGATAGATATGAATGATGCCTCAAGGTCTGACGTCATTCCGGCAGTAATGATGTATGTGCGCCGGTTCTTGTCCGGTGAATTCCCCTATACACCTATGAGAGGCACCCATTGGGATCATACGGTTATTCCCAATTACCTCCCGCTGCAATGGCTGCCTTACAGTTTTGCGGAACTTTTTAACATTGATTTCAGATGGATACCTGTATGGGCGGTGTTACTGGTGTTGGGATTGCATTATTCTAAAATCCGGAAATCTACAAGCCGGATACCTGTTTATCTATTGTTATGGGCCTTGCCTATAGTGCTGATACAGTCCTACATCAGTTATCATGAAACTGATTTACAGGTAACCGTTGAAGGCCTGATTGTGGCGTATTATATGATATTGGGTTACGCTATTCTTTCCTTCCGGATTCGCTGGATAGGCCTTGCTTTGATATTATGCTTGTTGTCCCGCTTTTCCCTGGTTTTATGGGTGCCCTTGCTTTTTGTCATTATTGCCTCCAGTAAAGGATGGAAAGCTGCTTTTAGACTGGCATTGATAGTTGGTATTGGCTTTTTGATTGTTTTGGGCCCTTTTTTAATTAAAGATCCTCTTTTCTTTACACATGGCTTTGCTTACTACACCCTGGCCGCGAGTGGAGAATGGAAGATACAAGAATGGTTACCCCCGGGCGCTCTATATCCCTTTCAACTACAAAACGGGGTCGGTTTCGCTATTTATTTCTTTAAATATATTGGGGGGGATGTGATTCATAAAATCGAAGTAGCAAGACATGTCCATTTATTCGTCAGTGCGGGAGTGATTGTCTTGTTAACTATTATCTTCCTTAAAAACCGCAAAAAGATCAACCCGGCTGTTTTTGCATTGGGAAGTCTTAAGGTTTATCTGGCCATTTTCTATGGCTTTATACAGGTTCCTTATCTTTATCTCTATACGGTACCTTTATTTTTGAATATACCTTTGTTTTTTCTTGCAGTATTATCTATCAGAAATATGCAACAGGAAAGAAAGTTAACCTTACCTTTAGCCCGGAAACTTTAAACCCCAGTTCTATATTTAAATAATTAATATTCATGAACGATACACGTTTTGATCTTATCGAAATTTCAAAAGAAATTTTCAAGAGAGGTAAATTCATTTTAATTTTCACTTTAGCTGCCATTGTCGCCGGCTTTGTTTTTTGCCTGTTACAAACTAAAGAATATACTTCCGGCACTGTCTTTATTGTTAAGAGTCCTATGAACATGGATCGGAACCACCAGTTCCGCCAGACGGCTTATCAAAACAATGAGTTCTTTGCTACAGATAATGATGTAGATCACATTGCCACTATAGCAAAGAGTGACGGTCTCTTTTATTTCCTGGCAGATCAGTTTGATCTCCAAAAGGTTTATGCCGTTGCCAGTCGCGACGCTGCTGCCAGGAAAGTGAGGAAGAAAATAAAATTTACCCGCAATGACACCAAAAATATTGAGCTGTATGTAACGGATACAGACCCTCAGCGGGCGTCGGATATTACAGTGGCCACACGTAAATATATAGAGGATACTTACAGGAACTTCTTTATTGAAACCAATAAAGATATGGTTCACGCCTTACAAATGAAAATCCGGGGGATTGATGATTCTCTTCAGGGCCTGGAAATCCGGATCATGGAGCTGCGGGAAAAATATGATGCTTACAATACCTTATTGCCTACGAGAGGTACTACTTTAGTGAATACGACAGCGGGCACCAAAAGTAATGTAGAAGGAATGGAATTCTTACAAAAGACTACTGCTCAAAAAGACAAATTGATCAATGACCGGGCAGATTACTTTTCTTTAATGAATGAATATAGCGTTGGGCTTCAGGACGATAAGGTAAAGATGTTTTATTTGATACAAGATGCTTATGTACCGGATACAGAATCTATCCCCAATATACCTTTAACGTTGGCCATCTGCTTTGTAGCAGGGCTGTTTTTTTCCTGTATCCTGGTCCTTCTGACGGCCTATTATAAAAGAATAACCAACGTATAATTATTCATGCCGTTAAAAGCAACAGGACAACCGGATCGCTGGATATTGGCTAGTGGCAGTTTATTACTGTTATTGAGTATAGGCTTATTTGTCTATACCCAGAATCTTCTGTTCATGGGTATTCCATTTGCAGTAGTGCTTGCTATATGGCCCCTGTTAAACTGGAAGTCTTTCTTCTGGTTTTTAATTTTGTGTATTCCTTTGTCCGGCAGAATCAGTTTTCTTAACGATCGCCTGGCCACGACTTTCCCTGATGAACAAATAATGTGGCTGTTTGTACCTGTATTGCTAAGTATTATAGCCTATAACTATAAATCCATACCAGGCTGGTTCCTCCGGCATCCCCTTACTTTAATCCTGGCCTTGCAATTTATCTGGTTGCTCGTTGCTGTAGGTTTTTCACAAAATTATTTACCATCTTTAAAGTATTTGGCCGCTAAATCTTGGTTTCTGACCAGTTTTATTATTTTACCAGTGCTTGTGGTAAAAACCAAAAAGGATTTCAAGAAACTTTTTCTTTTATTTGCTATTCCCGTTACCCTTCATGCTATAGTAGCATTTATCTGGCATTACCACAGGAATTTTGATTTTTTTGCTTCCAACTATGTGGTAAAACCCTTTTATGACAATCATGTGGACTATTCTACAGTATTGTCCATGTTGTTCCCGCTCTTTATTATTGCTTACCGGTTATCCAAAGGAAAGAAATACCAACGCTTATTGCTTTTAGCAGTCATTATCTTCTACCTTCCTGCCATATATGTAGCATCAGCCCGTGCAGCGCTGCTTGCGGTAGTCTTTGCATTTGTTGTAGCCTATGCTGTTCGTAAAAAAATAGCCCAATGGATTATGCCTTTTGGATTTACCACCATATTTCTACTAATTGCTTTTTTGGCCCATAATAATAAATATATCGACTTTAAGCCAGATATGCGGTTTACCCGGACTCAGGATACCTTTTTAGAGGCTGTTACCGGTATGTTTACAGGTACGGACATGTCTTCTATGGAACGTTTTTATCGTTGGATCGCTTCTGTCCGCTTGAGTACAGAGCATCCTCTCGTTGGCGTCGGTCCTAATAATTTCTATGATCATTATAAAGGTCATGCCGTATCCATGTTTCAGACCTGGGTGAGCCGCAACCCGGAACGCTCGACAACGCATAATTATTTTCTTTTTATGCTTGTGGAGCAAGGTTGGCCGGCAATGATTCTTTATGGTACCCTGGTTATGGCCGTGTTGCTTCATGGCCAAAGAATTTATCATCGGGCCAGGGACCCATTTTACAAACAAGTTACCCTGGGGCTGATTATGGTTTTTGCTGCCGGCTTTGTCAATAATTTCTTTTCTGAGCTATTGGAGACCCACAAAGTAGGAGCCTTATTCTACCTGAGTATTTCTTTATTAATTGTAGTCGATTACCGGGTCAGAAGGCAGAATAGAGAGGCTGGTATTTTAAATGAAGATCCCCCAAGAACACTAAAATAAAAGACTGTTTTCTTCCCCGATGCCAAAAAGTACGGAGACCTGGTCAGGGTGGAAAACTTCCTGTTTTGTTACGGTCAAAGCATATATCTCCTTACCGCAGGTAGAAATGCTGCTTTTCTTTAAATGCCCTGTCATTGACTAACAATCCCCAGGACCAACAGTCAATACTCATTTTAATATCAGGCCTTTTCACTAATTCCTTCCATACTCTTGTCGTATATTGACGGGTATGGGGATGTAAGATCAAGAGGCCTCCTTTTGCGGGAAAGGAAATTTGCAGTAACTTATCCCGGTCGGAAGCTTTGGTCATAGAAACGATCAACAGGCTATCTTCTCGCAGAGTGCAGCCGCCTTCTTTCTCATATAATAAATCTTCAGCACCCCGGCCCTCAGCATCCATCATACAGACTTTATCCGGGTCCAGGAATTCAATCAGGACTTTTATTTTATCGCTATCTGCATTCCGTAATACACTTTCGACAAAGTTATAAGCGAAAGGAGAATGAGTGCCATGTCTTCCTTTGGCACGAACCAGGTAGTGGAGATATCTGAAAAAACGCATGCTCATTTCCGGATCCTGTCCCATTGTTGAAATGTGAACGCAAAGGCGTGCTTTTCATCAGCCGGATGTTCTTGTTGCTGTACTAATTGCCAGACTCCGGGCTCTAGTATAGGAAAAAAAGCGGAGCCGTGTTCCAACTGGGTATACACCCGGGTAAGGTAAACCCTATGGCAAAATGGAAGTGCAGTGGCATAAATCTGTCCTCCACCGATGATGCAGACCTCAGCTACTTCCTTTTGTTCCAGGTAGGAAATAGCCTCTTCCAGGGTGTTAAACAGTAAAACACCTTCCGGCACA
>CAZFKK010000193.1:0-5967 GCA_964519735.1 uncultured Taibaiella sp. | reverse complement strand
GCCGTAGGGTAATGAAATGCAATAGAGCCGTTTTTTACAATAATAGTTACTTTATTTGTTTTGTTTTCTAGAATGGAGACTTCTGACAATTTTGCTTTGCTGCCTGGTATTAAGATGTCATAAGTTCCCGTAAGTAGCTTAATAGGCTCCGGCTCTCCCCCATTCATATTTCTGTAAGCTGATTTTATTTCTTTTTGGGTTTTATTGTCTATGAAAACCATCTTAGGCTCTGTATTATAGAATTTACCTTTACCATTCGTAAAATATACCTGAACAGTAGTTTCTTTAGCTACTGAAGTTTGGATTTCAAATTCTACGGGTTCCGTTTCTCCTTCTTTTGAAACTGGCGTGGCCCGAGGAAGGGGTTTAGGCTTGTCTCCCGTTAAGATGACCGGCACTTCTTCCAATGGTATCTTTAAATGAGGCAATTTGGGAATTTTTAACAGCGTCCCTTCTGTTAACGTGTATAAAATACCCATTTTCCTCAATTGGGTTGTACGACGTATTTTCTGTATTTCTATTTTAGTACGTGGCGGCAGAAGAGGTTCTATGCTCACCGAAGGTTTCGTTGGAGTTGTCTTAGCCTGGGCCGAAGGAGGTAAGGTTGGCTTAGAATTCGTTACAATAACCTCTTCTTCCGGCAGTATTTTTATAGGAGATAGTTTAGGGATTTTTACCAGGGTTCTATCTGTTAATACATAGGAAATATTCAATTTTTTTAATTGGTGAATCCGGCTTAACCTTTGAATCTTTATTTGAGTTTGATGCGTCCTCTGAGGCTCTATGACCGGGGTAGGGGGCGTTTGGGTAAGATCTTTTTTTACCTGAGGACTTGTGGTTGCAACAGATCGTATCCCAATAGCTCTTACGGAGAGCATCTTCCTGTTGTCTTCAATAATGGTGTTGACAATAGGTAAAATATCTTTTTCTGTAGTTACAGTAAGGTATTTTCCAAGACACTCATACTGCAGGCGTAAAGGTTCATAGTCTACGAGGCTTAGAATATAGGGTTTGAAACTTACTTTTTTTTGTAGCAATTGTTCTGCTGTATTACAAATATCGCCATTACAGCTTTCCCCACCATCCGTTAATAAGATGATACTGTAGGCATATTGTTCACTTTGCACAAAATCCTTTTCCGCAGCCTCTTTAAGGGACCAGGCTATAGGAGAATAACCTTTAGGTTGTAGGGACTTTAAGCGTAATTGTATTTGAGCACTATTGTGGTAGCCAAAAGGAACTTCTAGTTTGGAGTCAAAGCAGTTTTGTTCCTGAGCTGGAAATTGAGTTCCGTAAACACGTAATCCGAACATCACGTCATGATTTACGCTATGAATGCTATCTACAATGGAGGCAATGATTCTTGCAGCAGTTTTAAATCTCGATTCCTGTTTCTGCCAATCATTTAACATGCTACTGGATCCATCCAGCAGAAACAGAATTCTTGCCGGTTTTTCTTCTGTGTTCTGAGGTTGGCCAGAAAGAATGGGAGCGCTTAATAGGATAGTAATGATAATGCAGAAGATCTGGACTAATATATTATATGGGTTATTTGTTTTCAACTTACTTCATTTGAGAATCCGACGCCAAATTACGATGAATCCTTTAAATAGCCTTAGGGAGGAATATAATTTAGGGTAGGTAAGTTGCAAGCTTTATCTTTTCTTTATCTTTGCTAGAGATAATAAAAATAATGATATTTTCATCCAAATTAATAGAAGATGCTGTAAATGCCTTCTCTACTCTGCCGGGTATTGGTAAAAAGACAGCATTAAGAATGGTGCTGCACTTGTTGAAGGAGGAGGAAGAGAAGGTTTTTATGTTTAGTGAAACAATAGCCAGGGTACGAAAGGACACTTGTTTTTGTCCTGATTGTAATAATATTTCGGATGGGGGACTTTGTAGCATTTGTAATGACCCATCACGTAACCGTAGCCTTATTTGTGTGGTAGAGACTATCCGGGATGTTATTTCTATAGAGAGTACCAGGCAGTTTAATGGTTTGTATCATGTCATCGGGAGCCTGCTTTCTCCCTTAGACGGTATAGGGCCTGACCAGTTGCAGTTAGCCAATCTATTGCCCAGGGTGAGTGAAAATGGCGTGTCAGAAATAATTATGGCTCTTAGTCCAACGATTGAAGGAGACACTACGGTCTATTATATTGGAAAGCAACTACACCCTTATTCTCTTTTAATTACAGGAATAGCCCGGGGTATCTCATTCGGAACCGAATTGGAATATACAGATGAGCTGACCCTTGCCCGGTCTATTGCCCGTCGGTTGCCCGTAAATGCTTAGGCTATAACAGAGTTTCTTTGGTAAAATTGTAGTTTTTAACAAAAAAAAGAAGCTATCATCTTTGTGATTCGGATTTAGTAATGTAAATTTGGCGTTCTGATTAACCTAAAAAAAGAAAAGTAATTTTATGAAACGTATTTACATGACGATGGCTTTGTTGGGAGGGATCTCTTTAGCTGCATCTGCCCAATCGGGAAATGACATTGATCTTAAGGCTACTATTGATATGTTAGATGGGCAAGCATTAACACCGGGTAAATTTTTCAGCCCTGTAAACCCGCCTGGAAGTGCAGATAGCGTTTTTGGCGCTTGGGGAGTAGAAAATGTTGGACCGGATGCAGTTTTGAGGAACGATCAGGTGCTTTTTAGTTCTTCTTATGGAAAATATCTGACTGAAGAAGAGTTTAATACCGAACAAGGTAATGGAAAAATTCCGGCTGATGCAGTATTTGGTGAAGATAAGTACTTCTGGCTAAATGGATTTAAATTGACTAATGCAGATGCCAGAGTAGCTGGAGAGTTTGTTTTTGCTTACTCTTTTAGTCCGATTTCTGATATTGGGTTGTTAGCTGATTGGGACCGTTGGAACCAATATGGATGTGACTCAACATTGAGAGTTTTTGGCCCTCCCCATGATGCATTTGTAAGTGGCCAGGAATATGGTTTTTTTGTGAATATTTATGGTATTGGTGAAGCTACTGATGCAATTACTAACGTAGATGATGATAGATGTAATAATAAAGCAGTCGCACGTGTTATTTGGGATGGAGACGGTTCTGGCATTAATAAAGCAATCTTTGCACCCAAAGAAAAGGTAAGCCTAAATGTTTATCCTAATCCTGCTAATGATAATTTAAAATTCAATTATACTTTTCAAAAAAATGTTGATGTAACTGTAATCGTTCGGGATGCTGTGGGTCGTGTTGTACTGACTCAGGATTATGGCAAGATGATAGGAAGTCAAGATTTTACCGTTAATGTATCTTCTTTAAATTCAGGACTCTATACTATTGAAATGGGTACAAGCTACGAATCTGCAATCAGCAAATTCTCTAAATTGTAATTAACGACGATAATTAATTAATAGGTTATATAAATTAAAGAGCCCCGCTTTCAATTGAAAGCGGGGCTCTTTAATTTAGTGTTGTCATAATTTAATGATCCGGAATAGCTACGTATCTAATGTCTTTTGTTCTACTTCATTTATGCAATAGCAAATATATGAAGTAATTAATTTGTTTAGGGCTAGGCGATAATTATATTACTTGCTTGCTGGGTATAACGATCGGTAAGTTAGGGACTTCTTTCATTTTTCCGTAACCACCTGTTACATTTCTTAGATTGTGAAAGCCTTCTCTCTTCATTAAAGAACAGGCAATCACACTTCTGTAGCCGCCTGCACAGTGAATATATAGGTTTGCCTGATCATCAACTTGTGCTAAATGTAAAGGATTGCTCAATTCATTCAGGGGTAGGTTTTCTGCTCCTTTTACATGCCCTTCTTCAAATTCTGCAGGTTTGCGCACATCCAGCACTTGAAGTTTATTGTCGAATGGAATATCCATAGCTAGTTCTTCCGGTGTTACATCGATGATCATATCTATGGGCTTTCCTTCCTTTTTCCAAAGGTCAAAGCCACCTTCAAGATAGCCTGATACTTTGTCTAAACCGACCCGGGCTAAACGAACAATTGTTTCTTCTTCTTTACCTGTTTCTGTAATAAGAACCAACGAACGGTCAAATGGTAACAGGCTGCCTGCCCACTCCGCAAACCTGCCATCCAGTCCAATACTTATTGATCCAGGAATGAAACCTTCTGTAAATAGAGTAGAAGGCCGGGTGTCAAGTATCCACGCCCCATCCTTTACTTTTTGTTCAAAAATATCCGGCCTGAGAGGAACCAGGGATTGCTCCATTACGTTGTCCATGCTCGCATATCCTTTCGCATTCAATTCGGCGTTTAGAGGGAAATAGGCAGGAGGGGCATTTAACCCTTCCGTTACCGCTTTTATAAATTCCGTTTTTGTTTGCTCCTTTAACGCATAATTGCCTATCTTTTGCGCGCCGATAGTGCTGAACGTTTCTTTCCCAAGGTTCTTTCCACAGGCAGAACCTGGCCCGTGTGCAGGATATACAATTACATGATCGGGTAGGGGCATGATCTTATGACGTAAGGAATCGTACATCATCCCTGCCAGCTCTTCCTTTGTAAGATGGCCACTGAATAAATCAGGACGGCCTACATCACCTACAAATAAAGTATCGCCTGTGAAAATACAATATTCCTTTTGCTGTTCATTAAGCAACAAATAACAAGTGCTTTCAAGGGTATGTCCTGGTGTATGTAAAACCTTAATTTTGATCTTGCCTATACTGAATTCTTCGCCGTCCTTTGCCGGATAGAAACTGAAAGAGGCATTCGTATCAGGGCCATATATAATAGTTGCTCCTGTTTTATTAGCCAGCTCCAGATGACCGCTTATGAAATCTGCATGAAAATGTGTTTCAAAAAT
The DNA here is from genome assembly GCA_964519735.1 of uncultured Taibaiella sp. GTDB lineage: Bacteria > Bacteroidota > Bacteroidia > Chitinophagales > Chitinophagaceae > Taibaiella. The sequence continues at coordinate 1,155 of CAZFKK010000193.1, read as the reverse complement.
ATACTTAATTTTTACTTGGTGCTCTTCAGCAAGTTGGATATAAGCATCAATATCCCTGAGAGGATCAATGACTGCTGCCTCGCCATTATCAACAATGAAATATGCAGCTTCACTTAGGCAATTGGTATAAAGTTGTTGTACAATCATATAAAATAGCATTTGGGGGATAGAAAACTCATATTCCCAGATTGATTAGGCAAAAATACAGATTCTACCTTATTTGGCATTGTTACCCATTAGAAACATTTATTTAGCAAGATTTAAAAAACTATAAATTCCTGTTTCTTCGAATCATATATTCTGATAGCGGAGTTATGATCCAGATTTATGATTACTTATTCCTATTGAAATATACTTTTTCTCCATTGATAATACAGTGCGGTAATTCAAAACCAGGCATGTAAGTAGCTCTTATGGCTAGTTGAATCGCCTCGGCACTTTGGTTTAAGTCAATGTTTTTCAGCGCCTGGATTTCTTCTCTAAAGTGAAGTGAAGTAATTCTTTGTCCCACTAATGTATCCTGGTATACTTTTTTATAATTACTTTGGAGCAAATCCGGAAGCGTTTCTTTAAATAAGGATAAGGCGGCGGTAACTGTACTATCGTATAATTCATCCACCCAGCAGTATTCCTGGATAGGAAAGCGCTTTTCAAATAATATAGGACCATGGTCTATCCGACTGTCTATCTCATGTAACGTAACGCCGAATTCTTTAGCCTTATCCAGGATGGCGAATGAAAACTGGTTGCATCCCCTATATTCAGGAAGTGGCGCCAGATGGAGATTTACCGCAATAATACGGGCTTTATTAATGTGATGTTGCCGTAATAATTCATGGTGTTGTACGGAGTATATGATCTCGCAATCAGGTAAGTCTTCTAATGAAGTGAATAAAGGAAGTCCATGATTCATAGCAAGCCTGGTAAGATCATGTTCCGTGCCAAATTCTTGCCGTAAGCGGGTACAAACACCTACGATTTCTAGGCCCAATAAATGTTTTTCCCGGATTAAATATTCCAGGCATTGATAGCCTATAGGTTTAGAACCCAGAAACACGACTCGTAGGGACATAGCTGCAAATATAGTCAGAAAACCTATAAATTTATCTTAGGTTATCATTACTTATTGATTTACTGTTATCGAGATTCCCTATT